>USII01000023.1 GCA_900554725.1 uncultured Eubacteriales bacterium | reverse complement strand
ACCCCGGCCAGCAGGCCAACCGCTTCCGAAAGTACAATAAACCCAACATAGGGCTGCCATCTGTTCTTTTTCATAGATACCTCCTAGGGCTAGCATATTCCTTTGGCCCCAGAATATACAAAAAAAATGCCCGCCGGGCAAAACTTTCCCTAAAAAAGAAGGCTCTTTTTTGTTTTGCGCACTTTTTTGGGCCTACTTCTCTAAAATTCGGACAGATTCGAGGTGCCGGACTGAGCACTGCCTCCTTAATTGCAAAAAAGAGGCTTGTATCATAAACTGATACAAGCCTCTTTTGAGCGCCCGGGAATCCCATATGCTTTTTAAAATCCCGAAAAGTCTACGTCAAGGAAGGCGAGGGCAATGCCGGCCAAAATCCAGGGCAGAAACATGAGAGGAAATAAGAGCAGTGCTTTATGATTCTCGTAGTGGTATTCTTCATAGGAAAAAAGCTTCTTGGGGTTATCAATATAGTAAAGATACAGGCGCAGGGGCGGTGTTGCCGGATGTTTGAAGTAGGCAGAGTATTTGCGTTCCTCGCCCTGGACTGTGCAGCGGTAGGTAGCGCGCCAATTGTAGCGGGCCACCTCGCCAACGGGATGCCTGCGCACAAGGGTCGCCTCTATAATATGCCCTCTGCTCCTTGCGATCTCCCGCTTCCGTTCCCAGCTGATGAGATAAGAAACCTTTTTATAGAGCGGCACCGCGATGACATAACCCCCGATCAGAATCGCAAATACAACCCCCCATTTAAGCCAGTTGATGGGATCGTCGGTAAACATTCCGATGAGAGCCTCCTGGATACTCAATTTCAGCACCTCCTCCGGCAATTTCCGGTACATCTGCTGTTCCCATCATACGATATTTGGCGGCGCTCCGCAAGCCGGGTTTTATCAAAGGATTTTTTCAACATAAAAAATCGCCGGGGGAAGAACCTATGATTTTGAGCCCTGCATATATGGAAGCCATCGCGCCGTTTATCGTTCAGCGCCGGCAGCAGAAGCGCCAATCCGGCTGCTGCCGTCATACGGTAGGCCCATCTCCAACCCCAGGCCTCGATGACGGCGCTGACAACCGGCATGAAAACCGCGCCGCCCAACCCGCTTCCCGCAAAGGCAAGGCCCGTCGCCACGGCCCTTTTGCTCTCAAACCAGTTGTTTACCACAGTGCCTACTGTCAGAAAGCTGATTCCATTGGTAAACAGCCCTTCGAGGAACGCAATCAGGTAAAAATGCCACAGCTGGCTGGCCCAGGAATAGCAGAAATAGGCCAGGGGAATTCCGAAAGAGGAGGCAATCAGCAGCTTGCGCACCCCACCTTTCGAATCAGGCGCCCATAAAAGGGCATGAGCGCGGCTCCCACCAGGGAAATGATGGTGCGGTAAAGCGTAAGCTCGCCCCTGGGCACGCCCAGGTTATCGCATACGGGCTTTACAAACGCGCTGTTTACTCCTCCATATAAGCCGATGCCTATGGCCATGATAAACACCAGCGCGGCCAGCACCCGCCATCCATAAAAGCTCTTCTGTTTTTCCATTTTCCCTCCCAATGCATGGAGCAGAGCACTTCCCCCACCCTTTCAAATTCTTTTTCATTTTAGCGTGTAAATTTTGCTTTAACGCAAGCCCTTTTTCGGCATATGCCCATTCTCGATTCCGCCAGTATGCCCAAGAGGGGCCGCTTGCCGCTTTCCTTTCTTGCAATGCCGCCGCTTTCTCTGTTATACTAAAAAAGGATACCCGGAAAAAAGGAGCATTTACGATGCCTTATCGCTTGGTTTTTGGCGCGCAGCTGCGGGAAAACGCAGCCCTGCGCCAGAGTTTTTTCTCCCTTGCAGAGCAGATTTTTGGGATTTCCTTTGCCGAATGGCACCGCGGCGGCTACTGGCAGCAGAGCTATCTTCCCTATGCCTTGGTGGAGGGGGAGGAGGTTATCGCAAATGTCTCGGTAAACGCGATGGAGTTTTTGCGCTTTGGGGAGCGCAAGTGCTATGTTCAGTTGGGCACGGTGATGACGGCTCCCCGCTTTCGCGGCCAGGGGCTGGCGCGACAGCTTTTAGAGCATGTGCTTTTGGAGTGGGAGAGCTGCTGCCAGGGCATCTACCTTTATGCCAACGACACCGTGCTGAACTTCTACCCCAAATTTGGCTTCCAGCCCCAGGAAGAATATGCATTTTTCTTCCCGCTTTCCCAGCGGCCCGGGGATTTTTCGCGCATCGATCCCTGCACCAAAGAGGGGGAGGCGCTGCTGCGCCGCTGCTACCGGCAGGGAAATCCCTTTTCCTGCTGCTCCATGCAGGAAAACTTCTCGCTTCTCATGTTTTACTGCGGCGCTTCGCTTAGAAACGATATCTACTATTCCCCGGGCAGGGATGCCATCTGCATCGCCCAGCCACAGGGAGAACGCCTGCTGTGTTACGACATCTTCTGCTCCCCCGGCCAGCAGCTTCAGGAGATTCTGGAGGAAGTTTGCCCTCTCGGCGTTTCTCAGGCTGAGCTGGGCTTTTCTCCCTGCTCTTCTTTCGGCGCCATGTATTCCTGCCAGCGCATCTTCGGCCAGGATGAGACCCTTTTTGTGCGAAGCCGAGGGGAAAACCCCGTCGCCGGCCATAAAATGCGCCTGCCCCTGCTCTCGCACGCATAGCAGAAAGTGCCAAAAGCGCGCATAAAACATCGAGTTTGATGCAGTCTATAAAAGAAGGCCCGGGCGTTTTGCCGCGCCGCAGGGTTTCTGTAAAATCCAGAAAGAAAGAGGTATGCTGCCATGATAAGAGCGGCGATGTTTGACGCCAAATCCTTTGACAAAGAGAGCTTTTCCCGGTTTGCGCCCCAGGCGGGCATCGAGATCAAATACTATGAGACAAAACTAAACGAGGATACCGCAGAACTCGCGCGCGGCTATGATGTGGTGATCACCTTTGTAAACGATGTGCTGAGCGGGGAAGTCATTCAAAAGCTGTATGAGAGCGGCGTAAAGCTGCTGGCCCTTCGCTGCGCGGGCTTTAACAATGTGGATGTGCGCGCCGCGTATGGGAAAATCCATATCGCCCGGGTGCCTGCCTATTCCCCCCATGCCGTGGCAGAGCATGCCATGGCCATGCTGCTCACATCCGTGCGCCGCATCCACAAAGCCTATATCCGCACCAAGGATTTCAACTTCAGCCTCTCCGGGCTGACTGGGTTCGACCTGTTCGGCAAGACGATGGGCGTCATCGGAACGGGCAAAATCGGCCGCTGCTTTATCGATATCTGCAAGGGCTTTGGAATGCATGTGCTGGCATACGATCCCTTCCCCGCTCAGGAGAGCGACATTTGCTATGTCCCCCTAAAGGAGCTTTTTCAAAAGAGCGATATCATCTCCCTGCACTGCCCGCTCACGCCCGAAACAGACCATATCATCGATGCCGACTCCATGCGGCTGATGAAAAAAGGCGTCTTTCTCATCAATACCTCCCGCGGCGCGCTCATTGACGCGGAAGCGCTGCTGGAGGCCATCAAGGCGCGCCATGTGGGCGCGGCGTGCCTGGATGTATATGAAGAGGAATCCGATTTGTTCTTTGAGGATTTTTCCGGCCATATCGTGGAGGATGACACCCTTGCCCGGCTCATCACCATGCCCAATGTGCTCATCACCTCCCATCAGGCGTTTCTCACAGAGGAAGCGCTTTCCAATATCGCCCAGACCACTGTGCAGAACATTACGGACTTCTTCTTAAAAGGGGAGATTCCAAACGAAATCTGCTACCAGTGCGAACAGAAGGAGCAGTGCCGCAAGAAGCGCAGCCAAAAGTGCTTTTAGCAAAAGACCCCGGGCGGCATATTTTCACCTTTTCTGCATCCAAAAACGCCCCTCCCCGGCTTGCCGCGGGAGGGGCGCTTTTTTTGCTGCGCTTCTATTTGCACGGGATAAAACCCGCTTTTTGCCAACTTGCCATGGAATCTCTCCCATGCCTGCACGGAGCACCTCTATGGCAGCACACGATGGCGTTCTCTGCCTCAAGCGGCAGGTGAGTGCTCCTTCTTGCCAGGGCATTGCCGGCCTAGGGCTGCTTTCTGGCCTCTGCTGCCTTGGCAATGCAGGAAAGGGCGTTCAAGCTGCGGGGATAGCCAATATACGGCAGGCACTGGGAGACAACCTTTATCAGGAACTCCTCGCCGTTGCCAAGGTTCATGTTGCCGCCCGCATGGGCGGTGAGCTGTGGCTCACAGCCGCCCTGGGCCGCCAGAAAACAGAAGGTGATCATCTCCCTCTGCGCAAGGGTAAGCCCGGTGCGGGTATAGTAGTCGCCAAAGCAGTTGGCCGCCAGCCAGCGGTTGATATGCCCCTTTTGCCAGGCCGTTCTCATATGTTCCCCAAAAATATCCACCTGCGCCTGAATGCCCTTTTGCAGGCGGTTTTCCAGGGTAGTGGTGGCCTGGGGCTCCAGAGGCAGGCAAACGCCGCGCTCCAAAAGAACGCCGTTGGCGGCATCCAGAAACGGGCGAACCCTTCCGATTCCCAGGTAATCCACCGCCTGATAGACGATCTCCTTTGCCATGACGGGGGAAACCCCTGCATCCAGGGCCCGGTTCAGGGCCCACTTAAATTCATCCACACCCTGGCAGCCCAGCAGCGCTGCCAGAATGGCCATATGGCGGGTCTGCTCATCCAGCTGCTGCCCCTGCTCGTTTGGCACTTCCGAAAACGCGAAATGTTCAAATCTCTCTGTAAATTCCGGGTCCATCTGCCAATCGTTCATCAAAATGCCTCCTTATGCTTTTTGGATTTTCTGGTTGCCGGTAGACCACACATGCTGTTCCCTGGAAGCCGCCGGCGTATTCTGCGCCATGACGCCCACCAGCTCGTGGGGGAGATAGAGCTCCTCCAGGTAGGCGGTCTCCTCAGGCGAAAGAGCCAGCTCTACCGAGCGGGCCGCGCCCTCGATATGCGAAAGCTTTGTCGCGCCCACAACCGGCGCCGCCACCTTTTGCAGCAGCCAGGCCAGGGAAATTTCCGTCATGGAAACGCCCCGCTTTTCCGCCAGCTCCGCCACCCGGCCTATGATCAGGCCATCCTGCTTGGCCGTGGCGTCGTATTTTAATTTTGCATAGCTATCCTGCTCCAGGCGAAGGGAAGTCTGCCCCGGGCGCTTGGAAAGCCGCCCGCCGGCCAGCGCACTGTACGGCGTGAGGGCGATATGATCTTCGGCGCAGAGCTTTGCCATTTCCCGCTCCTCCTCGCGGAAGATCAGGTTATAATGGCCCTGCACCGAGATAAACTTTGAAAATCCCTCCTTTTCCGAGAGGGCATTTGCCTTTGCAAGCTGATAGGCGAAGCAGTTGGAAATACCGATATAGCGCGCTTTGCCCGCCTGCACAACCCGGTTCAGACCCTCCATGATATCAAAAAGGGGCGTCCCATAATCCCACATATGGTAGATATAGAGATCCACATAGTCCATCCCAAGGTTTTTTAAGCTGGTATTTATCATCTGCTCAATATGCTGCTGCCCGGTAATGCCGGCCTCGATTTCCGCCTGTGTGCGGGGCAAAAACTTGGTGGCTACCACCACATCTTCCCGCCGGGCAAAATCCCGCAGCGCGCGGCCCAGGTACTGTTCGCTTGTGCCGCTCTGATAGGCAATGGCCGTATCGAAAAAGTTTACCCCCATCTCCAATCCCCGCTTTATGATTTCGCGGGAGTGGGATTCATCCAGCGTCCAGCTATGCTGGCCGTTTTCTGCATCTCCAAAGCCCATGCATCCCATGCAGATGCGGGAAACGGAGAGCTTCGAATTTCCAAGCGCAATATAGTTCATCGGTTTCTCCTTTCTTCCAGCGATAAGCCTTGCCGCCTCTTCCAGGCCCGGCCAGCGCCGGCTTTCAGTTTCTATTCCTGCCTGCTTTAGAAGCTGGGAAATGCCGCAGGATAAAGCCTAAATTTCGCGCCGTTTTCATCGCCTGAATCTGCCGGGGCGACGATACGGCAGGCGCGGCCGCCATCAGGCGGGAAATCAGCGCGGCAGGGCGCTATTTTATTTGCCTTCCTCTTTTTTAGGGCAATTCAGGCCGCCTTTCATGGCCTTTTTCCATTTGTTCCCTTCTCTACATTATAGGGCGGGGCAATCTTTGATGTCTAATACCTGTTTTCATCCAGATCCATACATTTTTTGTATCAAAAGGGCGCACAGAGGTTCTCCGCCGATGCGCAGAGCATGCGCGCCCAAAAATCGCTACCTTGCACTGGCCCGGAGCATGTTGATTTCCTGAAGAAACAGGGAGACTGCCGGCGAAAACAGATTATTTTTCTTCCATACCAGCTCGCTGCGGGTGGTGTGTTCAGGATCGGTTGGGATAAAGCGCAGGCTGGGGCTGCTGTGAATGGCAAGAGCTCCATCCAGACAGAAAGCACAGCCCATGCCCTCTTCCACCAGCAGGGCAGCATTGGAGAGGAGCGTATAGCTGAGGGGAATTTTCAAATCCTTTTCCTCCCGGCCAATCCAGCTTAGAATCTCGGCGCGCGCCCGCTCCCGCAGCGGAAGAATGAGCGGATATGCGGCAAGCTCCCCGGGCACAATGCGGCTGCGGCCTGCAAGCGGGTGATCCTCCCGCATGAGCACGCCCCAAGTCTCCTTTTGAGAAAGGCGAAGGAAATCGTACTTCTCCTTATCCACCGGTCCCAGCATCAGCCCCACATCGATAAGCCCCTTATCCAGCCGCTGGCGGATGGAATCGCCCGTCTCGTTATACAGGTGAAACTGGATCTGGGGGTATTTTTCTGAAAATTCCCGAATGAGCCTGGCAAACAGTCTGCTGCCTACCGCCTCCGAAGCGCCGATGCGGATCAGCCCGCTGATATCCGCATTTTTTTCCATAAACGCCTGCTCCAGGCGATCGGCCAGCTCCACAATTTCCTCTGCCCGCTGGCGGAAATAGAGGCCATCGTCCGTCAGCACAAGCCCGCTTTTGCCGCGAAGCATCAGCGTGACGCCCAGCTCCCTCTCCAGCTCCATGATCTGGCGGCTGAGGGTGGGCTGCGTCACATGTAGAAATTCTGCCGCCCGCGTGATGTTGGCCTCCTGCGCGGCCGCGAGAAAATACCGGAGTGTGCGAAGTTCCATAAAAATTCCCCCTTTTGCCTTTGGTGATGAAAACATCATAGCATATCCATACATAAAAGCAATTATTTTGCTAAAATATGCGGTTTTTCTATGGATTTGGGCGCCTTATAAAAAATTGCCGCAGGCCATATGACAGGCGGTTATCCATGCCCGATTTTTGGGCAGTAACAATTGCCTGCTCCAGCATATCCGGGCCACATGAAATTCCCCGACCGTGAAATTCAAGCCCACCCAAAGAGCCACCGCAAAAGGAAGGGATAGCTTGCGGCGGCATATAGGAGGCACAGAAAGGAAGATTCCGATATTTTGGCGGTGGCTGAACCATTGTGCTCGTGGTATGGTCACCCCTGTATTGCCTGGGGAATATGCCTTCTTACAGCGCTAAACATCCGAAAGGGTTCGTTTTTGACAGAACATAAGTTCTCTAAATGAAGATTTGTGGTTAAAGGGCGATAGGCATTCTTTTTATACAATGGGAATATTTTATTGAGCAATATTTGGAAATTGGAATTGGATGCTTTCTTGTTGGAGATAATTACATAGTGGTATCATTGATGGAGAGGGCGCTCAAGAAGAAATATTCGCGATGCCCGCATTGCATGGTTGAAAACCATAAATAGAGCGCGGCTATTTGGCGGCCAATGATTTTGATTTGAATATTACGGAAGTCCGGCTGGAATTTCGATGGCAAGGTCAGGCCATTATGAGCTGACCCTGCTTGAACAGATGCCGCCTGCCGAGGCCTTACCATATGCCGCAAATTGCGAAAAGTGCCGGGTATTCTTGTTGAATGGCAATCGCATATCAGGAGGTCTTGGATAAAATCAAATGCATGGGCGCAGACGATTTGCCGAATCCTTTTTTTCAGGATGCTGGTGGCGAGAATCAACGCGCATCTTGCTCAGCATGATCTTCTAAATCATACAGGCAGACAGGCCGGATCAACAATCCAGCAGGCATTATTTTGTTCCAGCAGGATTCCAGATGGGTTTTTTAGATGAAACCAAAATTGAAAAGGTCTCCCTCTATCCAAACGGTTGGGGCGCAGGAACCCAACCGGCTTAAACCCTAAAAAGGAGGCAGATAGGCCATGGCTTGGCTATTGTTTGCTTTTGGTTCTGCAATTTTTGCAGGGATCACCGCTGTACTGGCAAAAATCGGAATTCAAAAGGTCAATTCCACACTGGCGACAGCCCTGCGCACCATTGTGGTTTTGGCATTTTCCTGGCTGATGGTTTTTCTCGTCGGCTCCCAGGGGCAAATTGGGCAGATTTCACGCAAGGCTCTGTTCTTTCTGATTTTATCCGGCTTATCTACCGGCGCCTCCTGGCTGTGCTATTTCCGCGCCCTGCAATTGGGCGATGTCAATAAAGTTGCGCCGATCGATAAATCCAGTACCGTATTGACGATTATATTGGCCTTCCTGCTTTTTGGAGAGCCAATCTCTGTTCCGAAAATCATTGGCATCCTAGGAATTGGAATCGGAACACTTTTGATGATCGTCAAAAAGGAAACCGATAAAAATCAAGTGCAAAACAGAAGCTGGCTGCTCTTTGCAGTGCTCTCCGCGGTGTTTGCAAGCCTGACTTCCATTTTTGGCAAAATCGGCGTAGAAAATGTAGAGTCAAACTTGGGCACGGCAATACGGACCGTTGTGGTTTTAGTGATGGCTTGGCTGATGGTATTTGTGACTGGAAAGCAGCATGAAATCCAGAATATCAGCAAAAAAAGCTGGCTTTTTCTCTTTCTTTCCGGGATTACCACCGGGCTTTCCTGGTTGTGCTATTACCGCGCCTTACAGGATGGCCCGGCCAGTGTAGTTGTGCCAATTGATAAGCTGAGTATTGTGATAACAATCGTATTTTCGTATATCCTCTTAAAAGAAAGGTTAAGCAGAAAGGCGGTTTTCGGGTTGCTTTTGATTTTGGCCGGCACGCTTGCTATGCTGTTCTAAAAAAGCACATAGGCCATAAAAACAGGAAAAATATTTTCGGCATTTCGGCGGTGGGAGTTGAACTCTCTCGAACTCGCAAAAAGTTGGTAGCGACAGCGAGCTGTCGCGAGGGTGCTTGCAACTGAGCAGGTGAGCCGAGCGTGACTTTTTGCGAAAAAGGAGGGACAAGGGAGCGGGCGGATGGCTTATTATTTGTTACAGACAAAAAAATAAGTCGGAGCAACCCATACCAAAAATATACTTCTTTGTTGGAGATTTTGCCGTGACAAGGTGGTTGTGATATAAATAACTATTAATTTATCATCATGAGTAATATAGAAATCAATGGATTTTCATGGTACTAAAAACTATCTTTCTTTGCTAAAGAAGTGAGAGCAACATGACCGTAATGTAAGCATAAGCTCAATAATGAAAACAACATTAAAAGCTAGTCTTGATCTTTCATGGCAATATCTTAAAGTTTCAAATCCTTTTCCTATTTCTTTTAATTCAAGTTCAAATCTTTCTTTTTTTGTATTTGAGCAAGGATGATTATGCTTTATTTGCTCTTTAATTTCATTGGGGAGCAAGTTGTATATTTCAAATAAATCATGACCTTTACATTGTTTTTGTAATTTTAAGTAAACTATTGATTTCATAAATAACTCTGACGCAAATGATGCTATTGAACAGATTGCAGAAATGCAATTCGGGAAAAGAGCTTGAAAACTTATTTCTACAATTTTGGAATAATCAACAGCAGATTTGTAGGTGCTAATTGCAAATATGTCGTAATCTTCTGTTGTTTCCAACTTTCTCTTTGGATTTTTGTCAATTTGGAGATATGCCACAAATCCATTGTTTTCATCATGTTTCATACAAATATCTACTTCCTCATCTTCATGCCTACCAAGCACCTTTATCATACAATAGAAAATCTCACTTATTTACTTAAATATTTGCGAAATAACTAAACAACATATAAACATGTAACAAAAAGAAAA
>USII01000022.1 GCA_900554725.1 uncultured Eubacteriales bacterium | reverse complement strand
GAAGAGTATGTGCGCTCTATCGAGGAGGATATCCACTGGCTGGGCTTTTCCTGGGCGAATAAGCTCTATGCTTCGGATTATTTTGACTATATGTTCGAGCGCGCCGTGCTGCTCATCAAAAAGGGCCTTGCCTATGTCTGCGATCTTTCCGCAGAGGAGATCCGCGCCTACCGCGGCACGCTCACCGAGCCGGGCAAGAACAGCCCTTGGCGCGAGCGCAGTGTAGAGGAAAATCTGGAGCTCTTTTACGGCATGCGGGATGGAAAATTTGCAGATGGCCAGAAGGTGCTGCGGGCAAAAATCGATATGAGCTCTCCCAACCTGAATATGCGGGATCCTGTTCTTTACCGCATCTTGCGCAGCGAGCATCACCGCACGGGCAACCGCTGGATCATCTACCCCATGTACGACTATGCTCATCCCCTGGAGGATGCCTATGAGGGCATTACGCATTCCATCTGCACGCTGGAATTTGAAGCACACCGCCCGCTCTACGACTGGGTGATTGAGCACTGCGAATGTGAGCCTGCGCCGCACCAGTATGAATTTGCCCGCCTGAACCTGACGCGCACCATCATGAGCAAGCGGTATCTGAAGATGCTGGTGGAGCAGGGGGTTGTTTCGGGTTGGGACGACCCGCGCATGCCTACCATCAGCGGGCTGCGCCGCCGCGGGTATACGCCCGCATCCATTCGGGATTTCTGCTCCCGTATCGGCGTGGCAAAGGCGAATAGCGAAGTGGAAGCCGCTCTGTTGGAGCACTGTGTCCGGGAAGACCTCAATGCTCATGCGCCGCGGCTCATGGGTGTGCTGCGCCCGCTTAAGCTCATTATTGAAAACTATCCCGAAGGGAAAACGGAATGGATGGAGGCGGAGGATCTGCCCGGCGGGCAGACCAGCCATCAGGTTCCCTTCTCCAGGGAACTCTATATTGAGCAGGAAGATTTTATGGAAGTTGCCCCAAATAAAAAGTATTTTCGGCTGGCCATCGGAAAGGAAGTGCGGCTGAAAAACGCCTATATCATAAAGTGCGAGCGCGTGCAAAAAGATGAAAAGGGCAATCTGGAAGCGGTTATCTGCACCTATGATCCTCTCTCCAAATCCGGCGATGTCAATGCGGCGCGCAAAGTCAAGGGCACGCTGCACTGGGTCGAGGCCAAGACGGCCATCCCCGCCGAATACCGCCTATACGATTACCTGCTTCAGGAAGAGGGCAAGGGGGATTTCATGGAGCGCCTGAATCCCAATTCTCTCCAGGTGCTGCACGGCTATATCGAACCGGAAATCCAAAAGGCAGAAAGGGAAGATCGCTTCCAGCTCATGCGCATGGGCTATTTCTGCGCAGACCGGTGGGATTTTTCGCCCGAGCATGTGGTATTAAACCAGATTGTCGGGCTAAAGGATACCTTTGCAAAGGCAGTAAAGAATCAATAAGAGTGGTGAAAAAATGACAGTCAGAACAAGATTTGCGCCCAGCCCGACGGGCTATCTGCATATCGGCGGGCTTCGGACGGCGCTTTATGCCTGGCTCTATGCCAGAAAGAACCATGGAAAGTTTATCCTGCGCATTGAGGATACGGATAGAAACCGCCTGGTGGATGAAGCCAGTGAAATCATCTACCGGACGCTGCGCGATACCGGCCTCACCTACGATGAAGGCCCGGATGTGGGCGGCCCGGTGGGCCCGTATATTCAAAGCCAGCGACAGGAAATCTACCAGCAGTACGCCCGGGAGCTCGTGGAGCGCGGCGCGGCCTACTACTGCTTTTGCAAGAAAGAACGACTGGAGCAGATGCGCAGTCAGGCAGAGCAGAGGGGCGAAGTGGCCAAATACGATAAACACTGCCTGCGCCTTTCCAAAGCCGAAGTGCAGGAGCGCCTTGCCGCCGGGGAACCCTATGTGATACGCCAGAATATCCCAACAGAAGGGGAGACGACCTATGAAGATATGGTCTATGGCACCATCACAGTGCCCATGGCGGATTTGGAGGATAACATTCTGCTTAAGAGCGATGGCTGGCCGACATATAACCTCGCAAATGTGGTGGACGACCACTTGATGGGGATTACGCATGTCATCCGGGGCATCGAATATCTCTCCTCGACGCCCAAATATAACCTGCTCTACGATGCGCTGGGCTGGGAGCGGCCAAAGTATATCCATTTGCCCCCCGTCATGAAGGATAAGCAGAGAAAGCTTTCCAAGCGCCATGGGGATGCTTCCTACGAGGATTTTATCGCCAAAGGCTATCTCAAAGAGGCGATTTTAAACTATATCGCGCTTTTGGGATGGAGCCCGGCCGGGGAGCGGGAGATCTATTCCCTGGAAGAGCTGGCAGAGGTGTTCGACCTCTCGGGAATCAGCAAGTCGTCTGCCATTTTTGATGTGGATAAGCTCACATGGATGAACGGGGAATATATCCGCGCCCTTTCTGTGGAAGAATTTTTAAACAGGGCGAAGCCCTATCTGGATGCCGCGCTCACAAGAGATGTGAACCGAACGAAGCTTGCAAAGCTCATTCAGCCTCGCCTGGAAACGCTTGCGCAGATCCCCGAAAAAGTGGCGTTTTTTAACCAGATGCCCGACTATAGCCTGGAGCTCTATACCCATAAGAAGATGAAAACGACGCCGGAAAATTCGCTCCCCATCCTTCAGGAGGCAAGGGAGGCGCTGGCGCAGGTGGACGATTTTTCCAACGATGCGCTGTATGAGGCCCTTTGCGCGCTGGCCGAAAGGTTGGAAGTGAAAAATGGGCGCGTGTTGTGGCCGGTGCGTGTGGCCATTTCGGGCACGGCGGTGACGCCGGGCGGCGCGACGGAGCTCGCCGAGATTCTGGGCAAGGAGGAAACCCTCCGCCGGATGGATCAGAGCATCCAAAAGCTGCAGGCCGCCCTATAGCGGAGTAGTAGAAATGGCCATGAGATCCTTTCAAAAACTGCTCGAAGGGTATGAGAAATGCCTTGTCATCGATCTGCAAAAGAATAGGAAGGATATGCTTTTTGTCAATATTTTCGCAGTGCTGATTGCGGTGGCAATGGCAGTGCCCATGCACTTTTATATCCCGTTTTCCACCTTTTTCACGGGGCTGGAGAATCTGGGCGCATATCTGATAAGAATGTTTGTATTGCTTGCCATGATGTTTGCCTATCTGTTCCTGCACGAACTGGTGCATGGCGCGGCAATGAAACTCTGCGGCACAAAGAAGGTGCGGTATGGCTTTTGCGGCATGTATGCCTATGCCGGCAGTGAGGATTATTATAGCCGGGGAGCATATATCTTCATAGCGCTGGCGCCGGTTGTGCTGTTTTTGGCAGTATTTGCGGTCGCCAATCTGCTTGTGCCGCTTTCGTGGTTTTGGACGATCTACCTGCTGCAAATTATCAATGTTTCAGGTGCGGCAGGCGATATCTATGTGACATGCAGGTTTCTTAGAATGCCAAAGGACATTCTGATAAAGGATGTGGGCACCAGTATGGAAGCCTATCAGAAATAGTGCGGGGGCAGAAGGCCTCAAACCACAAGGGAAGCCGGCAAGGCGATGGGCCTGCGGTACGCAGGAAATACTGGTGTTTTTTTCCTAGAGGCACAAAGCGACAGAACAAAAGAAAAAAGGCAGGGCGCAAAGCCCTGCCTTTTTTGCACGCCATGGATTAAGTGTTGTGATCCACCTTCTTCATTTTTTTCAGGTTGCCAATCTTTTGGGCTCGCAGCGCAAGCTCCTGGCAAACTTGCTCCAGCGGAAGCTCCGCTTGAACGAGCAGCACAATCAGGTGATAGAGCAAATCGCAAATCTCCCCGCAAAGCGGCTCGGCATCCTTGTTCTTGGCAGCGATGATCACCTCGCCGGATTCCTCGGCCACCTTCTTTAAAATCTTATCCAGCCCCTGCTCAAAGAGATAACAGGTATAAGAACCCTCCATAGGGCTGTTTTTTCTTTCCTTGACGATATCGTATAGGGCATTTAATTCCTGCATGATAATCCTCCTAAAATGAGAGAGTGCGGTAAAAGCATGTGCGGTTTCCGGTATGGCAGGCCGGCCCCGCGGGCCTGACGAGCAGCAGCAGCGTATCGCAGTCGCAATCGTAGCGGATTTCCTGCACAAACTGGAAGTGCCCGGAAGTTTCCCCTTTTACCCATATGCGCTGGCGGCTGCGGCTATAGAAAGTTGCCTTCTTCGTTTTGAGCGTCAGGCCGAGGGATTCCCGGTTCATATACGCCAGCATCAGAACTTCCTTTGTCTGCACATCCTGCACAATGGCGGGAATCAAATCCGCCTTTTGAAAAAATTCATCGAGATTCATGATATCCCCCCTTGCAAAATGGAAAAATTTCTGGAATGGGCTAAAGCCGAATGGCAACGCCCCGCTCCTTGAGATAGCGTTTCAGCTCCGGGATGGGAAGTTCGCGGAAATGGAACAATGTTGCGGCAAGCGCGGCATCAGCGCCTGCCTGAAAGGTATCGTAAAAGTGCTCCGGAGATCCGCCACCGCCCGATGCGATGACGGGAATATCCACAGCCTGGGCAATTTGGGAAATCAAAGCATTATCAAACCCGGCTTTTGTGCCATCCGCATCCATGGAAGTGACCAGCAGCTCCCCTGCGCCAAGAAGCGCCGCCTCTTTTGCCCAGGCGATGGCGTCTATGCCGGTATCGATGCGCCCGCCGTTGATATAGACATGATAGCCGCCCTGAACCCGCTTGGCATCGATAGCGCAAACAACGCATTGAGAGCCGAATTTCTCGGCGGCCTTTGAGAGCAGGCTCTTGTCGCGAAGCGCAGCGGAATTGACGGAAATTTTATCCGCTCCGGCCAGCAGAAGCGTTCGAAAATCTTCTACTGTGCGGATTCCGCCGCCCACCGTCAGAGGGACAAAAAGTTCTTTGGCCGCCTTTTCCACCAGGCGGGCAAAAGTGCTTCGGCCTTCATGCGTCGCCGTGATATCCAGGAATGTCACTTCATCTGCGCCGACTTCGTTATAGTATTTGGCGTTTTCCACAATATCCCCGGCATCGCGCAGGGAGAGAAAGTTTACGCCCTTGACAACCCGCCCATCTTTCACATCCAGGCAGGGAATGATGCGTTTGGCAAGCATATTGATTTCCTCCGTGATTAGAACTGGCAGAAAGGTGCGCCGGCGCTGCTAGGCATTCTGCTGCCCGGCAGCCTCCAGAGCCTCCTGCAAATCGAGCGTTCCCGCATATAGGGACTTCCCGCAAATAGCTCCGTAAATGCCAAGGTCTTTCAGCGCCAGAATATCCGTTAAATCCCGAATTCCTCCGCTGGCAATGAGCATAACGCCGGGCACTGCTTTTTGAAGCGCCCGCAGCATTTGGATGCCCGGGCCGCACAGCGTACCGTCGCGGCTGATATCTGTGGCGATCATGGTTTTGCACCCCAGGCTTTGCGCCTGCTGGGCAAATTCTAGATAGGGCAGGGAAGAGGTCTCCGTCCAGCCGGAAGTGGCGATATAGCCTTCCCGCACATCCAGCCCCACGGCGATTTTTTTCCCAAACTCGCTCAAAGCCTGCGCCAGAAAGGAAAGGTCTGTTGCGGCCGAGCCTAGGATAACTCGGGCCACTCCAAGAGCCAGCGCCTTTTCAATATGGGAAAGCGTACGAATGCCACCGCCCAGCTCAACGGGGATGGGAAGTGTGCCGCAGATCTCTGCCACAGCAGAGCGGTTTTGAGCGCTGCCCACTCCGCCTTTGGCACCATCGAGGTCTACCATATGCAGAGCCTTTGCCCCGGCGCGGTAAAAGCCAAGGGCCGCTTCCAGCGGGCTCTCCGCCACCTGGTGCGCGGTGCCGTATTCCCCCTTGACCAGGCGGACGCAGCTGCCGCCCAGCAGGTCGATTGCGGGAAAAAGAATCATAGCCCCTCTCCTTTGCAAAAATTCTCGAGAATTTTAAGTCCCGTTTTGTGGCTCTTCTCGGGGTGAAACTGAGCGCCATAAACAGGAAGATTCGGGCTCTTTACCAGCGCGGGAATCTCCCCGGCATAGTGCGTGCTGGCAAGGATGTTTTCCGCCGGCGTATCGGCCCGGAAGGAATGGACGAAGTAGACAAAATCCCCCGTGTGAACTCCTTCCAGCACAGGGCTTTCGCCCTTCAGGCAAAGGCTGTTCCAGCCAATATGGGGAACTTTAAGGCCTTGCGCCTTAGCATCGATGGGGATGACGCTCCCGCAGATAAGCGAAAGCCCGGCTGTCCTGGTAAATTCCATGCTGTATTCAAACAAAAGCTGCATGCCAAGGCAAATGCCAAGCAGCGGTTTTTTCGCCCTGCACTGACGGAGGATCTCCTCATCCAGGCCAGTGCGCCCAAGGGCAGCCATGGCATCTGGAAAAGCGCCAACGCCAGGCAGAATCAGGCGATCCGCAGCCTGTAAATCCTCGGGGCTGCTGGAGATTTTTGAAGAAAGGCCCAGATGTTCCAGAGCGTTTTGCACGCTGTGCAGGTTTCCCATGCCGTAATCGATGATGCAAATCATAGGACACCCTTTGTGGAAAGCAGAGAGCTGGCCGGCTGCATGGCCTGGGAAAGGCTGCGGGCAAAGGCCTTGAACAGTCCCTCTACTTTATGATGATCGTTTTTCCCGTAAAGCACTTCCAGATGCAGCGTAGTGCGGGAAGTATAAGTGAAGGCATAGAAGAATTCCTCCACCATGCATACATCCAGCGCGCCGATGCTCTGGTTCTCAAAATCCGCATGGAATACCAGATAGGGCCTTCCGGAAATATCCAGAACAGAGCGGCAAAGGCATTCATCCATGGGCACATAGGATTGCCCATAGCGCGCCACGGGCGCTTCCCCCAGCGCCTGGCGAAAGGCCGTCCCAAAGACAATCCCCAGATCCTCAATGCTGTGGTGGCAGTCCACTTCATAGTCGCCCGAAAGGCTCAAATGCATGTTGATATTTCCATGCACGCAAAGGGCAGTGAGCATATGGTCAAAAAAGCCGATGCCGCTGCTGCCGGAAAATACCCCCGGTCTGCCCGGCTCTAAAAGCTCCAAAGAGAGGGCAATATCCGTCTCCTTGGTTTTCCTCGAAAAGGATGCGTTTCTCATTTTTTTGCCTCCATATAGTTTTGCAGCGCCGCATACAGCGCTTTCAGCTCCTGGTCAAGAGAAGCGGTGATGCGCAGCGCACCTGTGCCAAAAAGGCGCACGATAATGCCCTGCTCCTTTAAGAATTCGAAAATCTCCTGGGCGTCTGCCGTTTCCAGATACACAAAGTTGGTGCAGGTGGAAAAGACATCCGCGCCAGGCAGAATGCAGCGCAGCTGTTTTTCCAGCTTTTGCGCCTGCCCCCCAAGAAATGCCCCCAGGCAGGGCTGCTGCTCCAGCAGAAGGCGACCCAAAAGCTGGGAGAGAGAGCTTAAATTATATGGGCTGCGCGCTGTGTTGAGCGCCCCAAGCAGCTGTGGGCAGCAGGCAGCGAAGCCCAGGCGCACGCCCGCCGCTCCCCAGGCCTTGGAAAGCGTGCGCAGCACGATGAGGTTTGGAAGAGAGGGAGCGTCAGCCAGCAGGCTCTGATCCCAAAAATCCATATACGCCTCATCCACGATAAAAAGGACATCCGGGCGCTGGCGCACCAGCTCGAGCAGGCCCGCCCGGGAAAGGCCCTCTCCAGTAGGGTTGCAGGGATTGGAAAAAATCACAGCTCTGGCCCCGCTTTGCGTTAAGGCCTCTGCAAGTGCCTGGGCCGAGAAGGGGCGCTGTTTTCTATGGGCTACCAAAGTGAGTTCGGCCAGTTCGGCATAAAAGCGGTACATGGAAAAATCCGGCTGGAGCAAAAGCAGCTTATCCCCTTTGGAAAGGAAGGAGCAGAGCAGCAGGTTAATGAGTTCATCGGAGCCATTGCCGGCAACAATCGAATCCATATCTACATGATAGCGCGCCGCAAAAGCCGCGCGCAGCGCCTTTGCAGAAGGATCCGGATAGCGGTTGAGCGGAGTATCCTGCAGTTCCTGCAAAAAGGCCTGCTTCAGCTCCCGCGGCAGATCCTCGGGCGCTTCATTGGCATCCAGGCGGATGGCATATTGCCCTTCGTTTGGCTTATATGCGGTTTTGTTGCGCAATTTTTCTGGAAGTAAATTCATATTGGGCCTCCTGATCCAGAGTGCGTTTTTTATTCCTCCATGCGCAGCCGCACAGAATTGGCGTGCGCAGTCAGCCCCTCTTCCTGGGCAAAGCGGATGATATCCTCTCCATCTTCCAGCAGGGCATTTCTATCGTAGCTTAAATAGCTCATCTTCTTTAAAAATGCATCCACTGAAAGGGGCGAAGAAAAGCGAGCGGTTCCATTGGTGGGAAGCACATGGTTGGTGCCGGCAAAATAGTCGCCCAGCGGCTCTGGGGCATATGCCCCCAAAAAGATGCTGCCCGCGTTCCGCACCTTTGGAAGATCTCCATAGGGGTCCTGCGTGAGGATTTCCAGGTGTTCGGGGGCGATTTTATTTGCGATGTCAAACCCCTGGGCCATATCCGAGACCAATATGGCGCCCGAATAGGCTCTGAGGGATTGCAAAATAATTTCCCGGCGGGAAAGGGAAGGAAGCTGCGCTTCTATCTGCCGCCCGGTTTCTTCGGCCAGCTGGCGGCTGGTGGTGATGAGTACAGCGCTTGCCAGAGCATCGTGCTCCAGCTGGGAAAGCAGGTCTGCGGCTGCATAGCGGGCAGAAGCGCTCTCATCTGCAAGCACCAACACTTCGCTTGGGCCGGCGATCATATCGATATCCACAACGCCGTATACCTGCCGCTTGGCCTCTGCGACAAACACATTGCCCGGGCCCACGATCTTATCCACTGCCGGGATAGATTGTGTCCCATACGCCAGGGCGGCAACCGCCTGGGCGCCGCCGATAGTGAAAATGCGCTGCACTCCGGCGATTTCCGCAGCGGCGACGATGGCAGGGGGCACCCCTTCTGCCTTGGGCGGAGTGACGAGGATGATCTCCTCCACTCCAGCCACTGCAGCGGGAATGCAGTTCATCAAAACGGTGGAGGGATAAGCGGCTGTCCCCCCTGGAACATAGACCCCTACGCGCCTGAGCGGGCGCACAATGCGCCCCAGCGTTTTGCCGCCTTTTGATATCTCGTAGCCGGAGCATAGCTGCTTTTCGTGGTACGCACGGATATTCTCCGCCGCCTTTTCCATAGTTTTTCGCAGTTTGGGGTCCACCCGCTCTTTGCAGGCGGAAATCTCCTGCTGGGATAGGCAAAGAGAAGCCGGCTCAAAGCCATCGAACTGCCGGCAAAAGCGCAGAAGCGCAGCATCCCCTTCCTGGCGTACGCTCTGTATCACTGTGCGCACCTTCCTGGAAATATCCGGCGTGCTGCTTCCCGCGCGCGCCTTGAGCGCGCCCAAAAGCTGCTGCTCTTCTCCTTTGGATGCATCGTAAAGCTTAAGCATTCTAAAACCTCCTGCCAGTCTTCTATCTTAGAGAATATTCCTTTTTATCATACCATATTTTTTGCGCCCTGCCGCGCTCGAGGCAAAATTTTTTGTGCTCCAGACCTATTTTCCAGGAGTCAGAGCCAAAGAAAGCCTCTTCGTAAAGGCGCTTACTTCGCCGTTTTTCAATTTCATGGCGGCGCTGTTTACAATGAGGCGGGAGGAGATATCCGCCACATCCTCAAAAACGCACAGGCCGTTCTCCCGCAGCGTATCGCCCGTCTCCACGATATCGATAATGGCGTCGGCCAGCCCCAGGATGGGGGCCAGCTCTACAGAGCCCTCTATCTTTACAATTTCACACTCCGCATTTTTGCTATCCAGAAAGCGTCGGGCAATATTGGGGTATTTTGTGGCCACGGTCTTGTGGCTGTAACCGCCGTAAAAATCCGTGCCGGCAATGCCTGCAAGGGCGAAACGGCATTTTCCAAAGCCCAGGTCCAGAAGCTCGTAAAAGCTGCCACCCTGCTCCATAATCGTATCCCTGCCCACAATGCCTGCATCGCAAACGCCGCTCTGCACATAGGTGATGACATCCGGCGCCTTCGCCAGAATGATTTCCAAGGAGCCGCAGGAAAATACCAGCTTGCGCCCTTTTTCCCGTACAGGGGAGATATCGTATCCGCACTGTTCCAGCAGATCCAGCGCCTTTTTTTCTATTCTTCCTTTTGTGAGTGCCAGTTTTATCATAGCGACCTCCCGGTGTTTTTCAGGTATTCTGCTGCACGGCGAATCTGTCTCTTATACACATCTCCGAGCCCACGAGACCAG
>USII01000021.1 GCA_900554725.1 uncultured Eubacteriales bacterium | reverse complement strand
GGATAAGGAAGGCCCCGATTGGGGCCGGAAAGGAGCGTTTATGCACCTCACATTTCTTGGCACTGCCGCCGCAACTGCCCTTCCCCTCCCCTTTTGCCACTGCCCGGTTTGCTGCCAGGCCCGTTCCCTTGGGGGAAAGGATTTGCGCCGGCGCTCCAGCCTGCTCGTCAATGGAGATCTTCTTTTGGATTTGGGGCCGGATGCTCCTTCCAGTGCGGCCCATTTTGGCAAAGACCTCTCTTCTCTGCGCTATCTTTTGCAGACGCATGCCCACTCGGATCACTTCGACGCCGCCCATCTGGTCACCCGTCTGGCAGAGTATGCGTCCCGGGATGTTTCCCCTTTGGCCATCGCCTGTTCCCGCCAAACTGCCGCTGCCATGAGCGCTGCTCTCTCCCGGGAAGAAGCGGGCGCTTCGCTTTTGGATGCATCCTGGCAGCGCCGCCTGGGCATATCCTGCCAGATAACCCGGCCCGGCCGGGTATTTTCCCTCGGCCCCTACCGAATTTTGCCCCTTCCTTCCGCCCACGATCCTGCCGGGGGCTCGCTGCTCTATTGCCTGTGGGATGGCGAAAAAGCCCTCCTCTATGCCACGGATAGTCTCTTTTTCGATGCCTCCATCTGGGCAATGCTGCGCAGCTTTGCTCATCCCCTCTCCTGCGCCGTTTTGGACCACACCTATGGCCCAGGCATCCAGGGCGAAGGGCACATGAACGCAGATCAGGTGGCGGAAACTGCGCGCCTGCTCCGGGCACACCGCCTCTTGGCGCCGGGCGGCATCGTGCTTGCGACGCACATTTCCCATGAGGGCAACCCGCCCCATGAGGCCCTTTGCCAGTGGGCCGCCCAAAAGGGCTACTGCATTGCGTACGATGGCCTTTCGATACAGCTTTAACGGGAAAATAAAGCGCTCTCTAAAAAGAGCGCAAACATGCAAAACGCCGGGGCGATGCGCCGCCATTTCCCCGGCGTTTTTTATGCGGCACGCCAGCCCGGGGCAGCAGCCCAAAAAGGCGCCGCCCTAAAAACAGCCCGGTCACCAAATGGCCCGGGCCGTCTTTTTATTTTGCTATTTTCTCCTGAGCATCTCATAGAGCGCGTAGAGCTGCTCTTTGGAATAGTATTCCATCACAATCCTGCCGCGCTCCTCTGTGCCTGAGAGGCTGACCTTTGTTTCGTAAAAAGCGCCCAGCTCCTTCTCCGCAGCCTGAAATTCACTGCTTTTATGCCGTTTTATGCGTTCGGCCCGGGGCTGGCTCTGCTCTTCCAGCAGGCGCTTTACCAGCGCCTCCGTCTGCCGCACGGAAAGCCCTTCGTCTATCACCTTCTGGGCTGCTTCATCCATGCGCGCGCCCAGGGGAAGCAGCGTGCGCGCATGTCCGCCCGAAAGGCGCCCTTCCACAACTTCTTTGCGCACGGCCTTTGTCAACCCCATGAGGCGCAGCGTATTGGCCACTGCCGAACGGCTGCGCCCCAACATGGAGGCAACCTGCTCCTGATTGAGCTGATACTGCTCCATCAGCCGGGCGATGGCCTCCGCCTCCTCCACGGGGTTCAAATCCTCTCGCTGGATATTTTCGATGATGGAGATCTGCAAAATCTCCTTTTCATCCGCATCTTTTAAAATTGCGGGCACGGTTTTCAGGCCGGCCTTGCGGGCAGCGCGGTATCTGCGCTCCCCGGCGATAATGGAATAGCGCCCATTCTTTGCCTTTAGAATGAGCGGCTGCAAAATGCCATGCTGTTTTACGGATTCCGCAAGCTCTAATAGCTTTTCCTGATCAAAATTCTGCCGGGGCTGCGTTTTTAGGGGGTCTATCAGGTTTACGGGAATTTCCAGCACGCCCCCCTTCTCCTCTTCAGGCAAATCCATACTGCCCATCAGCGCGCCCAGCCCTTTTCCGAGTCCTTTTTTGCTGCTCATTCTTCCTCCTCCTGCCCCAGGATCTCCTCTGCCAGGGCAATATACGCCTCCGAGCCGACGCACTTTGCATCGTATTTTGTGATGGGCAGGCCATGGCTCGGCGCCTCGCCCAGCCGCACATTGCGCGGAATAATCGCCCGGTGCACCTTTCCAGAAAAGAACTTTTTTACCTCGTCCACAACCTGCATGGAAAGGTTTGTGCGGGAATCGAACATGGTGAGCACTACTCCCTCTATCTCCAGCAGCGGGTTGATGTGCTTCTTTACAAGCTTGATGGTATTCATCAGCTGGGAAAGCCCTTCCAGCGCATAAAATTCGCACTGAATCGGGATGAGCACCTGGTCTGCCGCGGCCAGGGCATTGAGCGTGAGCAGCCCAAGGGAGGGCGGCGCATCCAGCAGCATAAAATCGTAATCCTGCTGAATTTCCAGAATTGCCCGGGAGAGGATGGTCTCGCGGCTCAGCATGGAGACCATCTCTATCTCTGCCCCCGCCAAATCGATATTGCTTGGAAGAAGGAACAGATTTTGAATACCCGTCTTTCTCACCGCCTGGCTTGCCGGCACGCCGTTGATCATCACATCGTAAATGGAGGTTTGAACGGCCCGCTTATCTACTCCAAGGCCGCTTGTGGCATTTCCCTGCGGATCGCTATCCACCAGCAGTGTGCGCTGTCCGAGCTCCGCCAGACAAGCGCTCAAATTGACGGCCGTCGTCGTTTTGCCGACGCCGCCCTTCTGATTTGCTATGACAATCTTTCTCGCCAACCCGCTCACCCCCAATAGCATTATGATACCAGCATCCGCCTCTCTTTTCAATCACTTTTCTTTTCTCTTTGGCAGAGCAGGGCTTGGGATCTGCACAGAGCCGATGTTTCACATGAAACAATCTGAACCTGGGCCGAAAATGTTTCATGTGAAACATCAACCCCAAAAAAAGAGCGCAGAGCTCTTCGCTCTGCGCCTTCCCTTTTCTGCAATTGGCCAGACCGGCCGCTATTTTGCAATTTTCACCACAACCTGAATATGGTCGCCCTTATCCTCATAGGAAAAATGTGTTCCCACGCCCATGGCCGCAATCTTATCTGCACATTTGCGCAGCGTGTTCACATAAATTCTATAGTTGCAGCGCATGCGGATCAGGTTGCTCTCCTTTTCCTCTCCGTATAGGTTTAAAAGCTCCTTTTCCACCAGCTCTTCTGTCGCCTTTACAGAGAGGGCGCGCTCGCAGATATGCTCCAGCAGACGAAGTTGCGCTTCCTCGTTGTGCAGGCGCAGCAGCGCCCGGGCATGCCGCTCAGTAAGCCCACCCTTTATAATGCGATCCTTCACCTGCCTGGGCAGCTTTAAAATGCGCAGTTTGTTGGCCACGGTGGATTGATTTTTACAAAGGCGCGTGGCCAGCTCTTCCTGGGTAAACCCATGTTCTCGAATCAGACTCTGATAGCCCTCGGCCTCTTCAAAGAAATGCAGATTCTCCCTTTGGAGGTTTTCTATCATGGCGATCATGGCAATATCCCTGTCATAGGCGCCATCCAAAATGATCGCCTTAATTTCTGTAAGCCCCGCCATCTTGCAGGCCCGAAGCCTTCTCTCCCCGGCAATCAGCTCATAGCCCGCGGCGACGCGGCGCACATTGATGGGCTGCAACAACCCCACCTGGCGGATGGAATCGGCGAGATCCGAAATCGCCTCATCGGAAAAGTATTTGCGGGGCTGATATGGATTGGGCCGCACGGCATGAATGGGGATGAGCTCCATCTGCGGCTGCTTGACGGTTCTAACTTGTTCCTGACGGGCAAAACGAATCATAAAAAATCTCCTTCTATGCGCAATATAAAAGGAGATTTCTATAAAATATTCCAATTCCCTGCCGCCTCGACAAAACCGGCCGCCCTTCGCGCTATTTAGAAAAATACCGCAAAAAGCGGCATTTTTTGCTCTCACAGAGGGCGTGCCTTAATTTTTGCAAACTTGCGCGGATAGCCTTTGGGCGTTTGGCCGAGCTTTTTATAGATCACAAGCTGGTGCTCCCTGCCCGAAAGGCCGGCAGGAAGGATCTTTTCCAGCCGCATATTCAGAGTTTTTGCCGCACTCCTGGCCTCTTCGGCTTCCTCCTGGGCTGCCTCGCCCTTATAGGCCACAAAAAGGCCCCCGGTTTTTATAAATGCGCTGCCCAGCTCCAGCAACATGGGCAGCCGGGCTACCGCCCGTGCCACCACTGCATCTAGCGGCTCGTTCTGCCAAAGGTGCGCCAGCTCCTCCGCCCGCCCCCAGATGCACTGGGCGGAAATTCCAAGCGCCTCACAGCTCTTGCGCACAAAGCCTATCTTCTTTTCCGAGGAATCCAGCATCGTCACCTTAAGCCCGGCGATGGCCAGCGGTACGCCGGGAAACCCGGCGCCTGTGCCAATATCCAGCACGCGCTGGCCAGGTTGCAAAACCCCAAGGCGCACCGGGGCCAGCGAATCATAAAAATGCTTTTGCGCCATCTCCTTTGGGGAGGTAATGCGCGTCAGATTAAAGCTTTGGTTGACCTCTTCCAGCCGGGCTCCATAGGCCGCCATTTTTTCCGCCTGCGCCCGCTCGATGCCCAGTGCCAATAGTTCCTGCTCCAGCAGCATATGTCCCCCCTATTTACCCACCAGCTCGATGGCTTGTTTGCCCGTCAGGTGCTCGATTCGCATTTCCAGCACGCACAGTGGCGGGAATTCCTTCAAAATTGCCTGTTCCCTGTTTTCCCGGCTATCCAGCGGGGCATATTTTAGGACAAGCTTTTCAATGCCCGCCCACTTCTCCTCCTGGGAATCCAGCCGGCGCACCCTTCCAAAGGCGATGACACTTTTAAAATATGTGGTATATTCCCGGCTCACCACCTGATCTTTATGGATGACACAAAAGGACGCCTTTTCCTCCCGGGCAATGGCATCTAGCTTGTGGCCGCTCTTGGCGCAGTGAAAATAGATGTGCCCATCACAATACGCAAAGCTCAGCGGAACGGCATAGGGATAGCCGTCATCCCCCAAAACCGCCAGCACGCCGGATGTCGCCTGCGTGAGAATTTTCACACACTCTTCCCTGTCCAGCTGCTGCTTCTTTCTTCGCATCTGCCGAAACATGCCTCTTTCCTCCTCTCTTTTATTCCAGGGCTTCGCCCTGCCCCCTTGATCGCAGTTCCACCAGCAGAACCGCAATATCCGCCGGGGATACGCCGGAAATTCTCGCCGCCTGACCCAGGTTTTCCGGGCGTGCCTGGGCCAGCTTAGCCCTTGCCTCCAGCCTCAGGCCGGATACTGCGGCGTAGTCAAAATCCGCGGGCAGCCGGCGGTTTTCCAAATTCCGAAACCGTTCCACCTGCGCCCGCTGTTTTTGGATATACCCCTGGTATTTCAGGGCAATCTGAACGCATTCTGCCACATCCGGTTCCGGCGTCTGCCCCAGCAGCGCAAAAACCTGCTCCGAGCCAATTTCCGGGCGCCGCATGAGATCGGCCAGCTTCATGCTCCCTGAAAGGGCCAACCCGGTTTTCTGCAAAATCTGGGCCGGGCTCGCGGAAACCTTCTCCAGCTGGGAAAGGTATTTTTCCACGGCCTCCTGCTTTTTCATGAAAACATCGTAGCGCCTATCGTCGACAAGGCCCACATCCCGCCCCTTCTGCACCAGGCGCGCATCGGCATTATCCTGGCGCAGCAGCAGGCGGTATTCCGCCCGGCTCGTCATCATGCGGTAGGGCTCGTTTGTCCCCTTTGTAACCAGATCGTCCACCAGTACGCCCGCATACGCTTCATCCCTGCCCAGAATGAGCGGTTCCTTGCCAAGAAGGTGCTGCACTGCGTTGATGCCCGCCAAAATGCCCTGGGCTGCCGCCTCCTCATAGCCCGAAGAGCCGTTGATCTGCCCGGCCAGAAACAGGCCGTCTATTCCCTTATATTCCAGGCTCAATCGAAGCTGCAAAGGGTCCACACAGTCGTATTCAATGGCATAGGCGGTGCGCGTGAAGCGCACATGCTCCATGCCGGGAACGCTCCGATACAGGGCAATCTGCACATCTTCCGGAAGGCTGCTGCTCATCCCCTGTACATAGTACTCATTGGTGGAAAGGCCCTCGGGCTCCAAAAACATCTGGTGCCGCTCCTTGTTTGGGAACTTAACCACCTTATCCTCAATCGAAGGGCAATACCGCGGGCCCGTGCCCCGAATCTGCCCGGAATAGAGCGGGCTTCGGTGCAGATTGCTGCGGATGATCTCGTGGGTCTGCTCGTTGGTATAAGTCAGATAACAGGGCACCTGCTCCCTCTGTATCCTGCCGCTCAGAAAGGAAAAGGGAATGATATGCTCATCCCCATACTGGGGGGTCATTTTGGAAAAATCCAGACTGCGGCCATCCACCCGGGCGGGTGTGCCCGTTTTGAAGCGCAAAAGCCGCATGCCAAGGCCGGCCAGCATGGGGGAAAGTGCCCCGGCTCCCTGGAAGCCGGAGGGGCCGCTCTCCTGGGAAAACTCTCCAATGATGATGCGGCTCTTTAAATAGACGCCCGTCGCCAAAATCACAGCACCACAGCAAAGGTGTGCGCCGCATGCCGTATAGACCCCGGCAATCCGCCCGCCCTGCACATCCAGCGCCGTAATCTCCCCTTGGCGGATCTCCAGGTTATCCGTATGTTCCAGCGTCTGTTTCATATATGCCTGATAGGCTTTCTTATCCGCCTGAGCGCGCAGCGAATGCACTGCCGGCCCCTTTCCGGTATTGAGCATTTTAATCTGAATAAATGTGGCATCGATGGCCAGGCCCATCTGCCCGCCCAGGGCATCCACCTCCCGCACCAGATGGCCTTTGGCCGTGCCCCCAATGGAGGGATTGCAGGGCATGAGGCCAATGCTATCCAGGTTGAGCGTCAGCAACAGCGTGTGCATGCCCATGCGCGCGCCGGCCAGCGCAGCCTCTATGCCCGCATGCCCAGCGCCCACCACAATCATATCGTATTTTCCGCCTTCATAATACTTCATTCCACTCTCCCGACGCCGTTTCTCTTTTTTTCTATTCCCCGCACCTCATTTTCCAAGGCAGAACTTGCTGAAAATGCGGTCGATGATCTCCTCGCTCACCGTCTGCCCGGTAATCTCGCCCAGATGCATCCAGGCCCCGTTCAGATCGATGGTAACGCAATCCAGGTCCTCCTCCCGCTCCAGGGCGCAAATTGCCTCGCCCAGAGCCGCCTCCGCCTGGCGCAGCGCATGAGCATGGCGGGCATTTGTAATGAGGGTGCCTTCATAGAGCTGGGCGCTACCCAGTGCCTTTTGGTAGATCTCCTCCAGCAGGCGCTCCAGGCCTTCTCCGGTTTTGGCCGAAACCCGCAAAGGCTCGGCCCCGAAGAGCTGCTGCACTTGCCGAAAAACCCCTTCCTGGCCGGGCAAATCCTGCTTATTCAGCACAGCGATGACATTCGCGCCGCTCTCCTCCGCCAGGGAAAACGCCTGTATATCCTCCTTCTCCAGAGTCGCAGAGCCATCCACCAGCACCACCGCTATGGCCGCCTGATCAATGGCCTGCCGGGAGCGCTGTACGCCTATTTTTTCCACGGTGTCATCCGTCTGGCGCAGCCCGGCGGTATCCAGAAACCGAAGGGAAAGGCCGCGGTAGGAATAGTGCCCGCTGATAATATCCCGCGTCGTGCCCGGCACATCGCTTACAATGGCGCGCTCCTCCCCAAAAAAGGCGTTGAGCAGGGAGGATTTTCCTACATTCGGCCTGCCGCACAGGGCGACCTCAATCCCCTCCCGCACAAGCCTTCCCTGCCGGAAACTGCCCGCAAGACGAGCCGCCTGCTCGCGAATTTCCCGCAGGCGGGGCAATGCCTCGCCTGAAATCTCCTGCTCCAAATCCTCTTCAGGATATTCAATGCCTGCTTCCATCTCCGCAAGGATATCCGAAAGGGCATCCTGCATCTCCCGCACAGCCCGGGAAAGCTCCCCCTCCATCTGGCGCGCGGCGCGCTTTGCTCCCTCTTCCGAAAGCGAGCCAATATGCTCTGCTACTGCCTCTGCCTCAGAAAGATCCAACTTGCCGTTCAAAAAAGCGCGCTTGGTAAATTCCCCCGGTTCTGCCGGGCGAGCGCCATTTTGAAGCAGCAGATCCAGCGTAAGCTGTGTGGCCATCTGGCCGCCATGGCAGTGAATTTCAAAAACATCCTCCCCCGTGTAGGAGGCAGGCGCCGGAAAATAGATGCCCAGCGCCTGATCGACCAAAGCGCTTCCATCCATCACTTTTCCCAGCGCCGCATACCTCGGCCGCAGCTCCTTGCGCGTATGAAAGACGCGCTGGGCAACCTCCTTTGCCTTGCTGCCGCTCAGGCGCAGAATGGAAATGCCCGCGCTCCCTGGCGCTGTGGCCACCGCGCAAATGGTATCTTCCCTCATATTATCCACCTTCTTTTTCCAATGCAGCGCGCTTGCAAATGCCGCACCCACCAAACAGAAAGAACCGGAAAGGAAAAAAGGGCACCGCAGTGCGGTGCCCTTTTTTACATCTGAATGCTGGTGGTGCCGGGCGCACCAGCGCCGCCGCCCTGCTTTTTCTTCTCAGGTTCTACGCCGCGTTTTCTGCGCACAACGACCCGGCGGTATGGCTCTTCCCCCTCGGAAATGGTTTCCACCTTTTCATGGTCGTGCAGCGTCGCATGCAAAATGCGCCGCTCGTAGGGGTTCATGGGCTCAAGCACTACGCGCTTACCCGTTCGC
Organism: uncultured Eubacteriales bacterium; assembly: GCA_900554725.1. GTDB lineage: Bacteria > Bacillota > Clostridia > Christensenellales > Christensenellaceae > QANA01. The sequence continues at coordinate 1,575 of USII01000021.1, read as the reverse complement.
ACAACTTTATCTGCAATGCGGTTGGCCAGGGCAACAAGCGTCTCCTCCCGCTTTTTTCTGTAATTTTCCGTATCCAGGGTGATGCGCTTATATTCCTGCGTTCCTTTATTTACCACAAGGCTTGTGAGATATTGAAGGCTGTCCAGCGTTTCGCCGCGGCGGCCGATGAGAATGCCCGTGGAATCTCCCGTAATATCGATTTTAATGCTCTTCTCTTCCTCCACAGCGTTGGCCTTTGCCTCCACGCCCATTTTGGAGAACAGGTTATCCAAAAATTCCTCGGCGTCATCTGCCAGCGTATGCTTTTCCGTCAGGCGGATCAGGGCGCTGCGCCCCAGGCCCAAAAATCCCTTTCCCTCCTGCAGAATCTCCACCTGCACCTGATCGATGCCAAGGCCCAGCTGTTCAAGGCCGTTTAATATCGCCTCGTCTACCGTTTTTGCCTTTACTTCGATACTCCTATTTGCCATGGTACATCTCCTTTCATCTCGTACTTACGAGGCCTTGCGGGAGGCAATCTCCAGCCGCTTCTGCTTTCTTGCATACAGATAGTTGTAAATCATATCGAAAAGCATGGAGTAGATATTGGAGAATGTCCAGTAAATTGCAAACATGGAGTTGCTGGTAAGGCAAATCCAGGCCGAAAGTACGGGGAACATATATAGCATCATCTTGCCCTGCTGCTGCTGTTCCTTGGGGCCCTTTCTTAGGGCAAGCCACTGGGAAACAAACTGCGTTCCGCCCGAGAGCAGCGGCAGAATAAACCAGCCGTTGGCATAGCCCGTGCCGCCGTTGGCCGCCACAACTGCCTGCGTCAGCGCATTATACGCAGCTTCATTTACCGAAAGCACACCCGAAGAATAGGCAATCAGCCCTTTGTTTTTGAGCAGCTCCATCGCCTGGGGCGTAATATCCGAGCTGTTCTGCTGCAGGAAGGATAAAAATTCCGTGGCCGTGGGCATGATACCTGCGCTGCCAGAATCCGGCTGCCAGAGATTGCGCACCCAGAGCCAGCTTGTAAGCTGGGTATTTTCCGCGCCGTTTTCCGCCGCCCTCAGCACAAGAGCCATAGTCTGCTCTGTGGCGATGGTGCGCAGCGCACCGTAAAATGCGCTTAAAAGCAGCAGGGTAACAAGCATGGGAAGGCAGCCTGCCATGGTGGAAACGCCCCGCTCCTTATAGAGCTGCTGAACTTTCTTATTGAGCTGCTCCGGATTATTGGCATAGCGCTTTTTTAAGCTCTCCACCTCCGGGCCCAGCGCCGCCATCTGCTTCATGCTGCGCTTGCTCTTTAAATCCAGCGGCATCAGCACAAAGCGCACAAACAGCATCGCCAAAATGATGGTGATGGAATATTCTCCCACAAACTGAAAGATCCACTCAATGACAATTACCAGAAAATCTGAGATGAAGTTGTCATACAAAAAATTCAATTATGTTTCCTCCATATGGTGTTATGGAACAGGGTCATACCCGCCTTTGCAGAAAGGGTTGCACCTTAAGATTCTCTTTAATGTAAGCCATCCGCCCCGAAGCGCGCCATATTTCTGTATGGCCTGCAGGGCATACTGGGAG
>USII01000020.1 GCA_900554725.1 uncultured Eubacteriales bacterium | reverse complement strand
CCCGCTTCCGGTGTTGGAGCAGGCTGCGGCGGAGATGTGCGATTACCGCGGAACGGGAATGTCTGTCATGGAGATGAGCCACCGCTCCAAAGTCTATCAGGATATCATCGATCAAGCGGAAGCATGCCTGCGCGAGCTGATGAATATCCCAGAAAACTATAAAGTGCTCTTTTTACAGGGCGGTGCTTCTATGCAGTTCGATATGGTACCCATGAACCTTTTGGGAGTGAAGCACAGCCTTGCTTACTATATTATTTCGGGTTCTTTTGCCAAAAAAGCGGCAGATGAAGCCAGGCGCTTTGGGAGCATTATCGTGCCCGCATCTTCCAAAGAATACAAATTCTCCTTTGTTCCCGAAACTACGCCGGATATGTTTCAGACACCGGCAGATTATGTGCATATTACATCCAATAATACCATCTACGGAACGCGCTATACAAAGCTTCCCAAAACCAACGGGATCCCCATTGTTTCGGATATGTCTTCCTGCATTCTCTCCGAGAAAATCAATGTGGAAGATTACGGCCTTATCTATGCGGGGGCGCAGAAAAACATCGGGCCGGCGGGGCTTACGATCGTCATTGTAAGGGAGGACCTCATCGGCAAAAAAGAGGATATCCCGCCCATGTTCGATTATCAGGTTTATGCTAAGAACGGCTCGATGTATAATACGCCGCCTACCTACGCCATCTATCTGGCAGGGCTTGTATTCCAGAACCTGAAGGAGAATGGGGGAGTCGCGGCGGCGGAAGAGAGAAACAGAAAAAAAGCGGCGCTGCTCTATGACTACCTCGATCATTCTAAGCTCTTTCAGGGCTGCGCGCGCCCGGACTCCCGCTCCCTTATGAATGTGACATTCGTTACAGGTAAGGAAGAGCTGGATCAGAAATTCTGCCAGCAGGCGGCAGAGGCAGACCTTGTCAACCTCAAGGGCCATAGAAGCGTGGGCGGAATGCGAGCCAGCATCTATAATGCCATGAGCCTGGAAGGCGTGCAGGCGTTGGTAGATTTTATGGAAAAGTTTGAGAAGGAAAATCAATAAAGGAAGAAGAGGAAGAGCATGTACAATATCAAAAAACTCAACGCTATTTCCACAGCCATCTATGATAAGCTCCCCAAAGGAGATTATCTGGTTTCTTCGCATATCGAAGATGCCGAGGCGGATGCATTTTTGGTGCGCAGCGCGGCATGCCTGGATATGCCGCTTTCAGAGCGCAATCTGGCGTTTGCTCGGGCGGGCGCGGGAGTGAACAATATTCCCATCGATCGCTGCACGGAGAAGGGTATCGTCGTATTCAATACGCCCGGGGCCAACGCCAATGCCGTAAAAGAGTTGGTGCTGTGCGGCCTGCTGATAGCATCGCGCAATGTTGTGGAAGGTGTGGAATGGGCAAAAACCCTCGTGGGGGAGGGCGAGCAGATTCCCAAGCTGGTGGAGAAGGGAAAAGGGCAGTTTGTTGGCCCGGAAATTCAGGGAAAGACGCTGGGCGTCATCGGCCTGGGCTCTGTGGGTGTGCTGGTGGCAAATGCTGCATCGAGCATTGGCATGAATGTCATCGGGTATGACCCATATATCTCCGTCGATAACGCATGGCACCTTTCGGATCATGTCCATAAAGCGGCAAAAATGGAGGATTTGCTCTCCCAGGCAGATTATATCACCGTCCATGTACCGCTGATGGAGCAAACGCGGGATTACATCAGCTCTCCGGAATTTGGAAAGATGAAACAGGGCGTCATTCTTTTGAACTTTGCGCGGGGTGGAATTATCCGGGAAACATCCCTCTTTGAGGCGTTGGATAGCGGGAAAGTCGCCAAATATGTGACAGATTTTCCGGATGCGCGCTGCCTGATGCACGAAAATGTCATCTGCATTCCACACCTGGGCGCTTCTACACCCGAATCGGAAGAAAACTGCGCGATTATGGCAGCCAATGAAATCAAACACTATCTGGAGCGGGGGAGCATTAAGAATTCGGTCAATATGCCCACTTGCTTGCTGGGCGAGCCAGTGCATCACCGCGTATCTGTCATTCACGATAACCTGCCCAATATGGTAAGCCAGATGACGGGCGTGCTGGCAAGGGAAGGGCTGAATATCGAGGAGATGGTCAATAAATCCCGCGGGCAAGTGGCCTATACGGTGTTTGATCTGAACGAGGAAATTTCCGAACAGGCGTTGGAGGAGCTGCAATCCATTCAGGGTGTTATCAAAGTTCGGGTCATTGCATAAAAAAGCAAAAAAGAGCGGCAACGCCGCTCTTTTTTGCTGTATTGTATGGGGTTTTTCTCCCCATATGGAAACGGCATTGGCCGGTTCTGGTCAATGCCGCATACGCTTAGGCTGTGAAAAAGATTGGGCGGCTAGCGTTTGCGCCAAAGCTGCCCGCCCACGGGCTGGGAATCCGCAAAGCTGAAAAGCTCCCCAATGGTGACAATCTGATAGCCCTGGGCAATGAGATCGGGGATCACGCGCTCCATTGCCTGATAAGTGGTTTCATAAATATCGTGGCAAAGGATCACGCGGCCATCTTTGGCTTCGCTCATAATCCGCTGGTAGATCTGCTCCGGATCTTTGCTCTTCCAATCCTCTGAATCGATGGTCCAATTGACCATGGGCATGCCCAGCTCCCGGCTGACCTGCTTGAGGTTTTCATTTACATTGCCGTAGGTTGGGCGAATATAGTGGATTTCAAAGCCGCTCACCTGGCGGACGATATCGTTGGTCTTTGTGATCTCCTCTTTGATGCCGGCGATATCCAGTTTATTTGTATCCGCATGGCTCCAGGTGTGGTTGCCAATCTCGTGGCCCTCTTCTACAGCGCGCTTTACAACGCTGGAACGCGATTCTACGCGGTTGCCCACAACACAGAAGGTAGCCCTTTGGTTATACTGCTTTAGAAGATCGAGAAGCTTGGGCGTGACTTTGCTATCCGGGCCATCGTCAAAGGAAAGGGCGATCATGGGTTTTGCAGGGTCCAGCGTCCGCCCGCCAGATTGCACCAGCCCATCGGAGGGCTCTTCCTCGGAAGGCTTGCCATAATCCTCGCTTAAGCGATACTTCATCCCGTCGCTCAAAATTTCCTGTAAGTTTTCGTAGAGAAGCGTAATGGAAATGCTTCCCAAATCCACCTGGGCGAGTTCGTTGCTTGCAAAATGCAGCTCCACGCCCTCAGGCGTCAGCAAAGCTTTGCTTGCAATCCCATCGAGAGAATAGCCATCGAGGGAAAAGTTCTGTTCCGGATATGCCTGTGCCAGTTGTGCGACGCAAAGCTCCCGAAGCTTGTCCTGATAACCATCGATAAACAGATCTCCATCTGTAAGCTGATTGCCTGTTGCCGTATCAAAGCTGATGCATTCCGAAAAAAAGGAAGGGTGCTCCTCACCGGCGCCGCGGCTCCATCCAAATAGGCGCACGCTTATGATATTGCCATCTGTTCCCGCCTGCACTGAGCGAAAATCCATGCTGAGCAGGGCCTCGGGCTGCTGCCCCTCCTGAAGCTGTGCAGAAGGATCAACGCCCTCTTTTGCAGAGGCTAGATAGGCGTTTACTTTTTCTGCGATGACGGCATCCATCCCTTCATGTTCCAGAAGGGGATAATAGACGGCGCAGGTAAAGAGGCCCTCTTCTTTTTTTTCTCCTGTCAGGCCATATTGATCCAATGTGGAAATATGTTTCGCCAAGCCCAGCTCTGGCGTGGGCTCTGGGCTTGGAAGTATGCTTTGTTCTACTGGCTGGCAGCCGAATAAAAGAACGGCTACCCAAACGATGCAGGTTAGAATCGTGATTCGCTTTCTTTTGCAGTCCATCTCTGCCTCCATAAAAATTCTCCGTTCATAAGTATAGCAGGCGGCAGAGGGAAAGAATAGGGAAATTTGCCGATGTTACAAGAATTTAATTTGAGTAAAAAAGAAAACGGGACATATTTTCACAGGAGGGCGGCGAAGATTCGCGGCAAGCTAGAAAATCCGATCTCCGTTTTTTACGGGCATCCCTGGGTGCACAAGCACAACGCCCTGTGCGGAATCCGAACCGAGCACGCGCACTTCACTTTTTACTGAGCCGATATGCAGCGGCGCGAGGTTGACGCAGCACAAAACCTGCTGCCCCACCAGATCCTGGGGCATATAGAGCGCAGTAATCTGAGCAGAGGATTTTTTGATTCCCAGTGTTTCCCCCAAATCGATGGATAACACATAGGCCGGGTTTCTGGATTTTTTGTTCTCTTTAACATCCAGCACCGTTCCTACGCGCACATCGACTTTTTCAAAATCTTCCAGAGAAATCATCTGTTGCCTCCTTCCAAAAGCCATATTTCTATGCATAGCATACCATGTGGGCGCCGCCGCGGCAATGCACATAAATGCAGAACCCTTTACAAATGGGAAAAGATAAAATATAATAAGAAAAAGAAAATAAAGCGCCTGAAAAGACACGGAGGCAGAGGGAAGCCCAAAGCGAGCCGGGGAGGGTGTAAGCCCGGCGGGGGGAATACTGCAGCTATCACTTTTCAAAAGGGCGTTCGCCGGCAGGCGTTATCTGCAAAAAGTGCCCTGCAAAGGGAATTTAGGTGGTACCGCGGTCTCTTCGCCCTATAGCGAAGAGGCCTTTATTTTTTAAGCGCATTCCAAAGGAATTTTAGGCCCTGCGGGAAAGAGAAGAAAGGATAACAAAAAGCATAGGAGTGGAAGAATGTATCAAAAAGTAAGCACGGATTTAAACTTTGTCGGAAGAGAGAAAGAGGTGCTCTCCTTCTGGGAAAAGGAAGAGATCTTTAAAAAGGCGCAGGAGGCGGGAAAGGGTCGGCCGGAATTTACCTTTTATGATGGCCCGCCTACGGCAAACGGGAAACCGCATATCGGCCATATTCTGACGCGCTGTATCAAAGATCTGTTCCCGCGCTATAAAGCCATGCAGGGCTATAATGTTCTGCGCAAGGCGGGATGGGATACCCATGGCCTGCCTGTAGAGCTGGAAGTGGAAAAGCAGCTGCATCTTGATGGCAAGGAGCAGATAGAAGCGTATGGCGTGGAGCCGTTTATCCAAAAATGCAAGGAAAGCGTTTGGAAATACAAGAGTGAATGGGAAGAGATGAGCCAGCGCGTGGGATATTGGGCGGATATGGAAAACCCCTATATCACCTATGATAACAGCTACATCGAATCTGTCTGGTGGTCGCTCAAGCAAATTCACGAAAAGGGTCTGCTTTATAAAGGGCATAAAATTGTGCCCTACTGCCCGCGGTGCGGAACGGCCCTTTCCTCCCACGAGGTTGCTCAGGGGTATCAGGATGTGACAGAGCGCTCTGCCACGGCAATTTTCCGGTGTGTGGATGAAGATGCTTCCTATCTCGCCTGGACGACAACCCCCTGGACGCTGCCTTCCAATGTTTGCCTGTGCGTCAACGCGAATGTGGAATATGCAAAGGCGAAAAAGGAGGGCAAGGCATATATTCTCGCGAAGGATTTGGTGACGCGGGTGCTGGGCGAGGATGCGGAAATCGTGCAGACTTATCGGGGCAGCGAGCTTGTGGGCAGAAGCTATGAGCCACTGTTCGCCTGCACAAAAGAGGCTTGCCAGGGCCATGGCAAAGCCCACTATATCATTGCAGATGACTATGTCACGACGACGGACGGCACAGGCATTGTGCATAATGCACCGGCCTTTGGCGAGGATGACGCCCGTGTCTGCCGAGAGCATGGCCTTCCCTTTATCCAGCTTGTGGATGACAAGGGGCAGATGTGCGGCGGAACCCCCTGGGATGGCATGTTTGTAAAAGATGCAGATGCGAAAATCATCGAAGCGCTGGAGCAGGACGGCCTGCTCTACGATGCGCCTGAATTTACGCACAGCTATCCCTTCTGCTGGCGCTGCAACACACCGCTTATCTACTATGCAAGAAGCACCTGGTTTATCAAAATGACGGCGCTGCACGATGAGCTGATGAAAAATAACGCCAGCATCAACTGGCTGCCCGAAAACATCCGAGATGGCCGTATGGGAAACTTCCTGGATAATGTGATCGACTGGGGCATTTCCCGTGAGCGCTATTGGGGTACGCCGCTTCCTATTTGGGTCTGCGAATGCGGGCATATCCATGTGGTGGGAAGCATTGCAGAGCTTAAGGAAATGGGCGAAAATGTGCCGGAAGATATCGAGCTGCATAAGCCCTTTATCGATAGGGTAACGCTTCGCTGCCCCAAGTGCGGCGGCAGGATGCAGCGGGTTCCGGAAGTCATCGATTGCTGGTATGATTCCGGCTCCATGCCCTTTGCACAGTGGCACTATCCCTTTGAACATAAAGAGGAATTTGAAAAGCGCTTCCCGGCAAACTTTATCAGCGAGGCCGTCGATCAGACGCGCGGCTGGTTCTATACGCTGCTTGCCATCGGCACGGCGGTATTTGGCAGAGCGCCTTTCCAAAACTGCATCGTGCTGGGCCATGTGCAGGATAAGGATGGCCGCAAGATGAGCAAGCATATCGGAAATGTGGTGGACCCTTGGTCTGTGCTGGATAAGCAGGGGGCTGATGCGGTGCGCTGGTATTTCTATTCGGGCTCTGCGCCCTGGCTTCCAAACCGGTTCTATGGGGAGGCTGTTTCGGAGGCGCAGCGCAAGTTTATGGGGCCGCTTTGGAACACCTATGCCTTCTATATTCTCTATGCCGAAATAGATAGCTTCGATCCTACTAAGCACGCGCTTTCGGATTCTGAAAAACTGCCCATTTTGGATCGCTGGGTGCTTTCCAGGTTGAACTCCACTGTGCGCAGGGTGACAGAGTATCTCGATGGCTATCATATCACAGAGGCGGCAAGGGAACTGGCGGCTTTTGTGGACGAACTTTCCAACTGGTATGTGCGCCGTGGCCGCGAGCGCTACTGGGGCAGCGAGATGACGCAGGATAAGATAGATGCATATATGACGCTCTATACCGTCCTTGAGACATTTATTCGCCTCATCGCGCCCTTTACGCCCTTCATCTGCGAAACGATATACCAGAACCTGGTGCGCAGCGTAGATCAGAACGCGCCTGGGAGCGTGCATCTTTGCGGGTATCCCATGGCAGATGTCTCCCGCATCGATGAGCAGCTGGAGGAAAATATGGAGCGCGTGCTCAAGATTGTCACGCTTGGGCGGGCCTGCCGCAATACGGCCGGCCTGAAGAACCGCCAACCGCTTTCCACCATGTATGTGGGCGGCGTGGAACAGCTGCCAGAGCAGTATCTGGAAATCATAAAAGGCGAGCTCAACATCAAGGCCGTGAAACTCGGGGCCGAGATGGAGCAGTTTATCACCTATCAAATTAAGCCACAGCTGCGCACGCTGGGGCCAAAATACGGCAAGCTTCTTGGGGGAATTCGCGCGCATTTGTCGCAGGCCGATGGCAGCGCCATTGTAAAGGCCGTGGCAGGCGGCGGGGTATATCGCTTTGAAGTAAACGGGCAGCCTGTCTCGCTGGCGGAGGAGGACTTGCTCATAGAGCCCATGCAAAAAGAGGGCTTTGCCGTGGAAACCGAAGGCGAATATGCTGTCATTTTGGATGAAACGCTGACGCCCGAGCTGATTGCGGAAGGCAATGTCAGAGAAATTATCAGCAAAGTGCAGACAATGCGCAAAGAGGCGGGCTTCCAGGTTACAGATCACATCCGCCTGGGAGTTTTAGATGGCGAAGTGGCTCAGGTTCTGCGGGAATACCAGGACGAAATTGCCGCAGAAACGCTGGCAGACGAAGTGGTCTATGGAAAGCTTTCCGGCTATGAGAAACAGTGGGATATCAATGGAACGCCCGCAACCCTCTCTGTGGAAACCATCTGATGACTGCAAAGAAAAGGGCCGGGCAAATGGCAGAGGAGCATGAAAGAAGTATTGCAAAAATGCTGGCCTATGCCAAGCGAACGGAAAATAGGGGAGCTCTATGCAAGTGGATTTCCATTTGCATAGAGTTTTTCTTTTGCTTTTTCAAATTTTAGCGTCCGCAAGATATGCGGCCATCATCGAAAGTGGCGATTTTCGAGGGTTCCCTCGAAAGATATTCCAGAGGCTAGAGAAAACTTGAAACTCTACGAATATTCGCATATAATACGGGGAGAAAATTCTGCGTATGTATAATAATGCAGGGGTATTACTCTTTAAAAGGCGGTGGCAAAATGAAGAGTTATCTGTCCATCCGGGAGGCGGCAGAAAAATGGGGCGTATCCGAGCGGAGAATCAACCAATACTGTTCTGAGGGGCGCATTCCCGGGGTGCAGAGGTTTGGAAAGTCATGGGCCATTCCCATCGATGCAGAGAAGCCCGGCGATCCGCGCCGGGTGCGGCGGCAGGTGAAATCCGCCCCGGCACAGGTGATGGGCGGCAGCCCGCTGGATCGCGCTAACCTCATGCCGCTTATGAATACAGCATTTGCTCCGGGGCACTGCCGGGAGGCTGTGGAAGCAATGGCCGCAGGTCCCCAGCAGGAGATTGCTTTTGCTGAGTACCATTATTTCAGCGGACATCCGGAGGAGGCGGCAAAAGCGGCAGAACTTTATCTGACCAGCCCCGATATGGGAGCGCGGCTCTCCGCCTGCCTGATCTACGCTTATTCCAACCTCTCTATTGGAGAGATACCGCGGGCCAGATTTGCTTTGGGGGAATTAAATGCTTCTCTTACCGCTGCAGGAAAACAGGCACCTCAGTTCCGGGCGGCAGCAGCTTTTATCGCTTCGACGGGTGCGGTGCTGCTCCATCTGCCATTGCCGGAGGAAATGCCGGAGGCACCGAGTTTTCTGCCAATGCTGCCGCCCGGGCTTCGGGCATTTGCCCTGTATGTGCAGGCGCACAACCTCTATTTGAAAGAGGAATATGCCCGCAGTGCGGGAATTGTGGAAGCAACCCTTGCCATGGGCGCGGCCAACTACCCGATTCCCGCCATCTATCTGCACCTGGTAGCGGTAATGGACTATATGAGCTTAAAACAGCCCGACCGCGCTGAAACCCACCTTCTGACGGCATGGGAGATTGCTCGGCCAGACGATCTGATTGAAGGTTTTGGAGAGCATCACGGCCTTTTAGGGGCAATGCTGGAGGCAGTCATTAAGCCAAAATGGCCGAAAGATTTCAAGAGGATCATCGAGATCACCTACCGGTTCTCTTCCGGATGGCGTAGAGTTCATAACCCCATCACCGGCCATAATGTGGCGGCCGATTTGACCACTACCGAATTTGCCATGGCAATGCTGGCCGCCAGGGGCTGGACCAATCAGGAGATTGCAGAACACCTGCATATTTCGGCAAATACGGTGAAAAGTCACCTCTCTGAAGTGATGAGAAAACTGAATGTGGAGACCAGAAAAGAACTGAAACAATACATGCTTCGATAGCAAAATGCCCGCGGAATCCCGCGGGCATCACCCGTTTTTTGGGGTAAAATGGGTAATAGGAATCCCGCTTTTCCTTCTATATAATAAAAATAATACGAGACAATATAGCCTTAAGAGGCGTGGCAGTTTTCTTGAGGAAGAGCAGGGGCAATAGATGAAAATTTGCAAGAATGCCTTTCATAAATGGGGTGAACTCCATATTGCGAAACAGATAGGCGGGTATGGGCCTGCTCTTTTTCCCTGTGGACAATCTCATAATGCCATTTTCAAAGGACGCACTGCGTTTGCGGGTTATCCGTGGCCGCAGCGCGCCCTTTTTTGATTGCAGCCAATCTGGCCCCTTTGAGAGGAGGTATTTGCAGCATGCGCATCCATAAACCCTGCATGGCGTTCTGCCCGCACTGGAGAGCAAAGGAAAGGGGGCTCGGGAATGGAGAAAGTCCAGCGATTTGAGATTGAGGGAGCCATTCTGGAGATTCCCGTGTATTGGGATCAGCGCTCCCAAAAATATCTGGAGGATTACAGCGGCCTGATCGAAAACCCGGCATACACTCAGGAGGGGCGCCCCATCCTGTTGACCATTGAGGACGCCTGCCAGCACAGCGAGCCAGTAGATGAAGAACCATCGAGTATCGATTGCGGTTCCTGCCAGCTTGGGGGTATTCCATAACGAAAAACTGTGCCCTGCGCGAAAACGGCACGGTCAGAAATCAATATAAAAAAGGAGGAAACAACATGAGAGGGGAAAAGCGTTGGAAGATAATAGTACTCTGCTTGTGCCTGATATCTGCGTTGCTGCCGGCGACGGTGTTGGCAGGCGACAATGAGACAGGCGATCCTGCCGACAGTGTGTTGCAGCCGACTGACATTATCGTTTTTGGCAAAGCAATTGGAGTGCCCGTAATTACCTCCCAGCCAAAGGGTAAAACTTACACGATCGGCGATACGGCAGAGGCGATCAGCGTAGAAGCGAGTGTTTCCGATGGCGGCACGCTCAGCTATCAG
>USII01000019.1 GCA_900554725.1 uncultured Eubacteriales bacterium | reverse complement strand
ATCGCGCACTGGCCAGCCGCCCTCTTTTTCCTCGCAACAGAAGCTCTTTCCCATCAGGCATTCCTTGCAGTGCCCGCAGCCCATAAACAGCGGCGCAACACGGTCGCCCACCTCGACATTTTTCACATTTTCTCCCTTTGCAAAAACAATGCCCGACCATTCATGGCCGCCCGCCATGGGAAATCCCTGATGGTTTCTCAAGCCCATCCACTGCTGATAGTCTGTCGTACAGATATTGCATGCCTCCATTTTCAGCAGGACATCATCCGGCCCCATTTCGGGCAGAGGCTCTTCGTGCATCTTTGCCACTTTAGGCTCCATGATTGCCGTAAAAAAATGCGTTTTTGGAATGTTCATGTTCTTTTCCTCCTAAAAATTCTCTCTAATTTCTATTCTGCAACGCCCTTGGCGTTCCATACCCGCTATTCATTTCTATTTTTGGATGGCTATATTATATCATGCGAAAAAGAAAAAAGACAGAGATTTCCTCTGCCTTTTTAATAGGGGATCTCCTCCGCTTCCCTATCCGCCATCTCATAATACCGCGCCACCACCATCTGCTTTAGCGCTTTTTCTTCCAAAACACTCTCCGAAAGGCCGGAAAACCGCTCTATCGCGGCCTCTATGCCGCGCTCGGAAATTTCCTTCTGCACTTCCTGCGCCCCTGCATCCTGCTCGTTTTTAAAGTAGTAGGCTGCCGCCAGAACCTTTGCCAGAAAATGCGGAACTCTCCCATGGCGCAGGCAGCAAAGCGCAGGGCCCACAACTCTATCCCCTTTGGCAAGCTTTCTTGGCAAATCCTGCGCCACGCGCTCCAGCAGGTCGTCCGAGGAGGGGCTGGACCACATTTTCCACTCCTGCCTTTGAAAATCCCTCCAGATCTCCTGCATGGAGATGCCGAATTCCTGAGAAACGGCATAAAGGCTTTCCCTTTCCGCCAGCAGCACGCTGCGCCGGATTTTTGGATCTGCCGTAGCCTCCCGAATCAGCCGCACGCCCGCCCTCTGCCCCAGCACAGCCAGGGCAAAATGCTTCATATTAATGGCCCAGATTTTATGCACCAGGCGAATTGGCAGCCTATCCTTTAGCACAATATTGACCCCTTCGGGCACGCCCCTTCGAAAGCCATCCCGGTCTGCAGGCAGGCTGGGCTCATCGCCGCCTGTGGCTGCAAGGGGATCTTCTGTTAGCATTTCCGGCGTGGGCGCCACGCTGAGGCGGGAAACCAGGCATTCCACCATTCCCACCTTCTGAGCCAGGTATTCCTTCTGTTCCTGCGTTTTCAGGTTTTTCTCGATGGCTGAGCGAATCTGAGGAGAGGGCTGAAGGAAGTTCACGCAGATGAGCAAGTCCATCGGGGAAGTTTCCCCCTCCGCCAGTCTTTTTTGGATGCCATCTGCCAGCAGCCTTCCCACATCCTCGATAGCCGCCGGAAAAATGGGAAGCGCCACATAGGGCGCGCGGCTCACCGCATCCACACACCTGCTGTATTCCTCATCCATCCCAAAGGCATCGTAGTCCGCAATCTTTACCCTTGTAAAGCTGCCGTCCGCATGCGTGCGGAACAGCGTATAGCTCCCCGCTTCCCGCATCTGCCTGGCCTGGAGGGCATGGTGCGTCAAAAACACGATGTGATAGCCCGCATCCACGCCAAAAATATCCGCCAGATAGCTTTTGGCGATTTTTCCTGCTCCTACAATCACAAGTTGCTTAGGCGCGATTGCCAAGACCGCTTCCCCCTCTTTTTCTCTGTTTTTCTCTTCCATCGCCGCATTTTGGGCGTGCTCTCCTATTCATAGTGGATATCGAAGGGATCCAGATTGGAAAGCTCGTAATACTGCCCCACGATGAGCTGCTTGAGCAGCCGCTCGGCCAAAACATCATCCGAAAGGCCGCAGAACCTGGAAACGGCCTCGCCGATTCCCTCTTCCAAAACGCATTTTTGGATTTCCACTGCACCCGGATCTGCCGGATTTTTAAAATAGAAGCCCAGCGCCGCGCCCCGGGAAAGAAAATAGGGCATGCGCCCATTCTGAATGCAGCAAAGCGCCGGGCCAATCAGGCGATCGCCCTTGGCCAGCTTGCGCTTCATATCCTGCGCGACACGCAGGCAGGTATCCTTATTGTTATCGTTGGCGCTATCGGCAAAATATTCTTCCCTGCTCTGCGGTTCTTCCTGCTCTATCTGCTCCTGTGTAAAGCCGCAGGCATGGCAGACGGCAAAATTCGCCTCGCTTTTTGCCAGGATGGCGCATCTCATGATATCCGGGTCTTGCCCGCTCTCGCCGATATATGTTTTTCCCTTGAACTGCCCATAGAGCGCAGTAATGCAGTGCGACATATTGGAAACCCAGATCTTATGCACCATCCACCCGGGAACATTGTGCTTGAGCACAAAGTTTACGCCCTGGGGCGGTTCGCCTTTCAGCGGATCGGCATCCACCGGCAGAAAATCCACATCGCTGCTGTAGCATACGAGGGGATCTTCCCTGAGCATTTCCGGCTGCGGGTTTGCCCCGTTTCTTTGCACAAGCGTTTCGCTCAGGCCAATGTTATCCTTAAAATACCGTTTCTGCTCGGGGGTTTCCAGCTTCTCCTGAATGTATTTTGAAAAAATCTGCGTGGCATTTAGAAAATTGACACAGATATAGATATCCAATGGCTCGCCGTTTTGCTGCGCCACTCTTTTTTTAATGGCATCCGCCACCATATGGCCAATGGATTCGCACGCTCCCGGGAACACATGCACAGAGGCATAGTTTGTGCGGCAAAGCGCATCGACGCACTGCTCGTATTCCGTTTGAGTGCAGAAAGCATCGTAGCCCGAAATCACTGCGCGGCTGTGCGTGCCATCTGCATGCCGCTTGATGATGAGGTATTTTCCCTGCTTGCGCAGCGCCTTTGTGAGGTCTTGCGAATATTCAAGGAATGTCAGATGATACCCCCCAGCAGAAAAAAGCTCTGCCAGATAGCCGCGCCCAATCTTTCCCGCGCCTATTAAAACCGCTTCTTTTTTAGGCATAATAAAACCTCCCTGCCCTTCTCTTCTAATCTCCCTTTCATGATAAACGCCAAAAAGAATTCCGTCAACAAAAAACGCAGCCTCCAGCCCCTGGGTGTTTTGCACAAAAAAGAGCCGGCAATTGCCGGCTCTTTTTCATGTTTAGTCCATCACATAGGGCAGAAGAGCCATAACGCGCGCGCGCTTAATGGCCGTAGCCAGCTCGCGCTGGTGCTTTGCGCATACACCCGTTGCCCTTCTCGGGGCGATTTTGCCCGTCTCCCCGATAAATTTCTTCAGCTTCGCTGTATCTTTATAGTCGATGCTCTTCGCCTTCTCGGCGCAGAATGCACAGACTTTCTTCCGGGGGCGTCTGCCCCGCGGCCTTCTTTGTGCTCTCTCTTCCACTTCTTGCTCCTCCTTCTTTGGAATATTAGAACGGAAGCTCCTCGTCATCCACCAGAACATCGCTCATCTCAGATGCAAACAGCTCATCTTCCTTGGGCGCGGCGGGCGCGCTCTGATAGCTGCGGCTGCCGCCGGAAGAAGCGCCGGCGCCCGATGCTCCTGGTTTTGCGAGAAACTCGATATCGTCTGCCTGGATTTCCGTCACATAGCGCTTGGTTCCATCCTTGGCCTCATAGGAGCGCGTTCTAAGCTCCCCCACAACGGCTATCTGCTGGCCTTTTACCAGGTATTTTGCGCAGTTATCCGCAAGCCCTCTCCATGCCACGACATTGAAAAAATCCGCCTCTTCGCGGTTCATCCGCCGCGTCACCGCCACACCCAGCGTCGTGACGGATACGCCGTTTGGCGTTGTCCTGTGTTCCGGGTCTCTCGTGAGCCGGCCAACGATAAATACCTTATTCATTGCCTTACTCCTGCTCTTTTTTGACGACCATAAAACGCATTACATCTTCCGAAATCTTCAGATTTCTCTCCAGCTCGGCCGGCAGAGCGGGGGTTGCCTTGAAGTTCATGAGAACATAGTAACCCTCAGAAATGTAGTTGATGGCATAGGCCAGCTTTCTCATGCCCCACTCATCGATGCTTTCCACTTCACCGTTATCGCCTTTTACGATATCGGCAAATCTCGCGATGAGCGCTGCCCGCGCCTCTTCTTCTACTGTCGGCTTAATGATGTAGAGTAGTTCATAGCTGTTCATTGTTTCACCTCCCTTTGGACAATTGGCGCCAAATCCTTTTTGGCGCAAGGATGCCTGCTCACTTTATTTGCTGTGAGCCTAACTATTATAGCATCGAGCCAATCTGTTTGCAAGCCCTATTTTAGGGCATCGGCGCGGCTGTTCCCCTCTGTTTCTTGACTTGGCCTCCTTCAAAAACTATAATACGGTTAGATGATAGCATCACTACCATAAATGTTTCGGCGTTTAGGAAATCGGAGGAATTACATGAGCGAATGTACGCATGATTGCAGCTCCTGCCAGGCAGAATGCTCCAGCAGGACGCAGAGTTTTTTGGAAAAGCCGCATGAGCAGAGCAGCATTAAGAAGATCATCGGCGTCATAAGCGGAAAGGGCGGCGTAGGGAAATCTTCTATTACCGCGATGCTGGCCGTCGCCATGGCGCGCCGGGGGTTCCACAGCGCGATTCTGGATGCGGATATCACCGGGCCTTCCATTCCCCGGATGTTCGGAATCACCGAGAAGGCTACCGGAACGGAGAGCGCCCTTTTCCCCGTTTCCAGCAGAACCGGCATCGATATGATGTCTGTCAACCTGCTGCTTGAGCACGATACAGACCCTGTTATTTGGAGAGGGCCGGTCATTGCCGGGGTAATTAAGCAGTTCTGGCAGGATGTCATCTGGAAGGATGTGGACTATATGTTTGTGGATATGCCTCCGGGCACGGGAGATGTTCCGCTGACGGTTTTCCAGTCCATTCCGCTAAATGGCCTCATCATCGTCGCCTCTCCCCAGGAGCTGGTTTCCATGATCGTGGAAAAAGCCGCCAAAATGGCCCAGATGATGAATATCCCGATTTTGGGCCTTGTGGAAAATATGAGCTATATCCAATGCCCGGATTGCGGCAAGCAAATCCCGCTTTTTGGCAAGGGCGATTCCGAGGAATTGGCAAAAACCCTGGGCTTGCCCCTGCTGGCGAAAATGCCTGTGGACCCTGCCTTTGCGCAGCTCTGCGACAGCGGAAAAATCGAAGATTTCCAGACGGACAACCTGGATGCAGCCATCGCCGCCATTCTCGCCTGCTAAAGGCGCTGAAATCCGGCAGTAAAAACCGCAGCGGATTTGCTGCGGTTTTTTACTGCCTTATCAGAGATGCCCGCCTGTTTTAGGAGGGGTTCTTCTTTTCCTCATAGTGTTGGCGGATTTTTTCAAAGCTCTCATCGCTCAGAAAATGTTCAATGCGGCAGGCGTCTTCCGCCGCTGTCCTTTCCTGAACACCCAGCGCCATAAGGCAGCGCGTCAGCACCTGATGGCGCTCATAGATGCGCTGGGCAATCTCCATGCCCGGTGGCAGAAGCGTAATATGCCCATTCCCATCCACCTCAATATAGCCATTTTCCCGCAGCTGCTTCATGGCAACGCTGACGCTTGGCTTGCTGAAATCCAGCTCAGCGGCGATTTCCACCGCGCGCACATTTCCGTTGCGCTGCTGCAATATTAAAATCGTCTCCAGATAATTTTCCGCCGACTCCAGAATTTTCATCGCTATCTCCCATCATTTGGTATTACCGCAATGTTAGCATATGCTAATCCTTTTTTCAAGGGTGATTGGTTGACATCTCCCCGGGGCTGTGGTACACTTTTTTCGTAATTAGTTAGCCATAACTAACTATATGCTTGCCCGATGGCGCATTTTTGGATGATGGCGAGGCAAAAGCGCCTCTTCTGCCCGCCAGAAATCCAGCTATGAGATGTGGAGGTGCCTGCACGATGGAGCATACAGAACATGCGGATAGCCCGCGCACTTTTGCGCTTCCTGCTACGCGTCTGCGCTACCTTTTCGCACTGGAAAAGCTCTGCCAGGAAAATGGCGGAGCCCGTGCAGTGGAAATTGCGGCTCTGCTTGGCGTCACGCGCCCCAGCGTGCACCGCATGGTGGAAACTCTAAAAAAGCAGCAGCATATCTGCCAGGTGGGCGCCCTGCTCTTGCTGACGGCGCAAGGGCAACAGGTTTTGGATTATTATAGGGAGGATTTTCATATCTTCCTCTCTTTCTTCCAAAAACAGCTTGGCCTTTCCACCCTGGAGGCGGAGGATAACGCCATTTCGCTTCTTGGCGCCATCAGCCCGCGCTGCCGGCGGGTGCTCTCGAATTTCCTGGGAAAAGCCAGTTCTCCTCCTTTTGCATAGCCAGCTTCCTGTGCCCTTTTCCGCCTCTCCCACATAAAGAATAGTCCCCCATGCGCTGCATGGGGGACTTTGATTGCCTTATATTCTATTTGCCCTTTGCTTACTCCAGGTTCTCCTGCACACCAGGAATGACGGGAATGCCGGAAAAACCTCTCTCGAGATCCTCATCAGCGGGGATATAATCTGTCATCGCCCCGTTCTGGTAGGCGGTATAGGCAGCGAGGTCAAAATATCCCGTTCCTGTGAGCCCAAAGAGGATGGTTTTTGCCTGGCCGGCCTCCCGGCAGCGCAGCGCCTCATCGATAGCGACGCGAATCGCGTGGGCACTTTCAGGCGCGGGCAGAATTCCTTCCACCCGGGCAAACTGCGTGGCGGCATCGAACACTTTTGTCTGCTCCACCGCGCGCGCTTCATCCAGATATCCATCGTGATAGAGCTGGGAGAGAATCGGGCTCATGCCATGGTAGCGCAGGCCGCCGGCATGATTGGCCGAGGGGATAAAGGAGGAGCCCAGGGTATACATCTTGGCAAGCGGAGTGACTTTTCCCGTATCGCAAAAATCATAGGCAAACTTTCCGCGCGTCAGCGAAGGGCAGGATGCAGGCTCCACCGCAATAAAATGCGGGCTCTTTTTTCCGGCCAGGCGGTCTGCCATAAAGGGCGCCATAAGACCGCCAAGATTGGAACCGCCGCCCGCGCACCCGATGAGAATATCCGGGTATTCGCCTACTTTTTCCATCGCGGCCGCCGCTTCAAGGCCAATGATCGTCTGGTGGAGCAGCACCTGGTTCAGCACGCTTCCCAGCACATATTTATAGCCCTCTGTGCCCACGGCAACCTCCACAGCTTCGGAAATCGCCGTGCCCAAGCTGCCCGTTGAGCCGGGAAACTGCTCGTTCATCTTTCTGCCCAAGCTGGTTGTCATAGAGGGCGAGGGGATGACACTTGCGCCATAAGTTTGCATCAGCGCCTTCCGCTGGGGCTTCTGTTCCGCGCTGACTTTGACCATATAAACCCTGCAATCCAGCCCGAAATAGCCCGTCGCCATGGAAAGCGCCGTTCCCCACTGGCCCGCACCGGTTTCCGTCGTCACGCCTTTAAGGCCCTGCTGCTTGGCATAATAGGCCTGGGCAATGGCGCTATTTAGCTTATGGCTTCCGGAAGTGTTGCCCCCTTCGTATTTATAGTAGATTTTTGCCGGAGTATCCAGCGCCTTTTCCAGGCGGTATGCCCGCATCAGAGGAGAAGGGCGGTACATCCGATAGAATTCCCGCACCTGCTCTGGAATTTCGATATAGCGGTCTTTTGTATTCAGCTCCTGCTTTGCCAGCTCCTCGCAGAATACCGGCGCCAGATCTTCCACAGTGACCGGCTTGCCTGTGCCCGGATTCAGGATAGGGCTGCAATCTGTTTGCATATCGGCCCGCACATTATACCAGTATTTGGGGATCTCCTGCTCGGAAAGCTGAATTTTGTAGGGTACTTTTGCCATTTCCTATTCTCCTTTCATTTTCCGGGGAAAAGGATCAAAAAAGCCCTTATCCCCAACAATATCTGTTGCGGGGACAAGAGCGAAAACTCCTGCGGTGCCACCCTGCTTGGCGCAAACGCGCCCTCTCATGCATACCAACATATGCCGGCGCCTTGATAACGGAGCGCCCACGCCGTCTTGCCTACTCAAAAATTCGGCTCGCCCTCGGAAGACCATTCGCCTATGCTTCCCGTGCCGCGGTTACACCCTCCGCAGCTCTCTTTGCCGGGCGGGGCAAAAGCTACTTACTCTCCCTCATCGGTTTAGCCTAGTTTAACACCCTAAAAAAGGATTGTCAATATATTTTATTTAGTCGCGGGGAAAAAAGAAACCCTCCCAAGAAAAATCCTCGGAAAAATTTTCTCCGACAAAGCGCGGCTC
The DNA here is from genome assembly GCA_900554725.1 of uncultured Eubacteriales bacterium. GTDB lineage: Bacteria > Bacillota > Clostridia > Christensenellales > Christensenellaceae > QANA01. The sequence continues at coordinate 2,251 of USII01000019.1, read as the reverse complement.
TGCCCTCAGCCAGCGCTCTCCTGCCATGCCTGGTAGAGCCTGGCATATACGCCGTTTTTGCGCATCAGCTCCTGGTGCGCACCCTCTTCGCAGATATCCCCCTCTGCCAAAACCAAAATGCGCTCGGCCTGGCGGACTGTAGAGAGGCGGTGCGCAATGACAATCGTCGTGCGGTTTTTGGCCAACTGCCCAAGGGAGCGCTGCACCACCTGCTCGCTTTCGCTATCCAGGGCGGAAGTCGCTTCATCCAGTATCAGGATGGGCGGATTTTTCAAAAACACGCGCGCAATGCAGATCCGCTGCTTCTGGCCACCCGAAAGCCGAGCCCCCCTTGGCCCGACATCCGTATCATACCCCTGGCTCAATGCGCAGATAAACTCATGCGCGCCAGCCTCCTTTGCCGCCTGTTCAATCTCCTCCCGGCTGGCTCCAGGCTTTCCATAGGCGATATTTTCCGCAATCGTCCCGGAAAAGAGGTACATTTCCTGCTGCACAATGCCAATCTGCCTGCGCAAAGAGGAAAGCCTCATGGCGCGCACATCCACCCCATCCAGCAAAACAGCGCCCTGCTGCACATCGTAGAAGCGCGCGATCAGCTGGCATAGCGTCGTCTTTCCCACGCCCGAAGCGCCTACCAACGCCACATATTCCCCTGCCCGGATGGAAAAATCCACCCCTTTTAAAATATCCGGTCCCTGGCCATACCGAAATGCCACATTGCAGAACTGAATATCCCCTCTCAGCTCTCCCGCTTCCCGGGCACCTGGCAAATCGCTCACCTGCGGGGTTTCGCGCATAATCTCAAGATATCTGGAAAAGCCGGTTACCCCTTCCTGATACTGCTGCGTCATATGGACAAGCTGTTCGATGGGGGAAGTAAAGTAGCTGATATAGAGAAGAAACACAAGAAGATCTGGCAAAGAAAGCGCGCCGCGCGCCAAAAGCACGCCTCCATACAGCAAAACGCAGAGCAGAATAATCTGCGCGAATGCCTTTGCGCCCGTATCCAGCACAGCCTCGCTGCGGTAGCCCTCGCTTCTGTTTTCAAAAAAGCTCTGATTTTCTCTACTGAATTTCTCCTCTTCCACCCCTTCGTTTGCAAAGGATTGTACAGTCCGTATGCCCTGGAGGGAATCCTCCGCCTGTGCATTCACATCGGCGATTTTTCGATAGATCTGCCGGTAGGCCCGGCGCATTTTTTTATTAAAGTGCAGCGTATATGCAAGCATAAAGGGCAGAAGGCAGAAGATGAGCGCTGCAAGCTGCCAATTCAACCCAACCAGGATGACCGCCGCCCCAATAAACTTTACCCCGTTTACCACGAGATCTTCCGGAAAGTGGTGGAAAAACTCTGTAAGCAGCAGGGAATCACTGGTCAGCCGGCTCATAATCTCTGCCGCACGCCGCTCATCGTAAAAGGAAAAGGAAAGGCGCTGACAATGCGCAAACAGACTCTGGCGCACATCCCGCTCCATTCGCGCCCCCAGCTCGTGCCCTTTGGCATCCATATAATAAGTACAGGCCGCCTGCAGCGCAATGCACAGCAGTATCACCCCGCCCGCCAGCGCGAGCTGCCAGAAAAAGAAGCCACTGTCCAGCAGCGTTTCTGTAAAATAGCGCACCAGCAGCGGAATCAGCAGCGCAAACACCGAGGCCACAAGCGCGCAGAATAAATCCGCAACCAACCGGCGCAGATAAGGGCGGTAGAACGCCCATAGCTCCTTGCGATATAAAAACATCTTTCCTCCGGCTGTAGACGAGAAAACGAGTCTGGCCATACTTGGGGCCGCACAGCTCTCTGCCGCCTCGCAGCCTTCCTGCTCTCATCCTTTTGTAAAATCTTTCCGGCCAATCCCCCCGGCCTGTTTTTTCATCATATCACACACCGCCTCCCTGCTCAAGCGGGTTTTGGTGCGGCTGCAAAGGGAACAAAAACCCAAAAACGCCCGTCAGCTGCCCGCCATATTCTCTGCTTTTCCTGCCTGGTTCCAGCTCTGCCCGCTGGCCTTTTGCATGGCCAAAAAGGGCGGCAAACCGAACGCGCCGCAAGCGCCCCATCAGCATTTTACACAGGCAGCCGCAGGCAATACGGATATTTTCTTTTTTATGATAGCTCAAAAAAATCTGGCAGCAAGCCAAAACGCCTTGAGCGCCTTTACAAGCGAACAGCGGAGGTGCAGCGTGACTTTTGCGTAAAGGAGGAGCAGCGAAGCAAACAAACCCCCCACCCGTTAGATGGGGTATTGTAAGC
>USII01000018.1 GCA_900554725.1 uncultured Eubacteriales bacterium | reverse complement strand
GCAGATTAAGCAGATCGCCACGCCCGAGACAGAAAAATATGCCATTCGCCAATGGATTCGAGATGGAGGCAGTGTGACGGCCAGCGAAAAGCCCACAAAGCAGACAATTGTGGAGGTTTTTGCCAAGGCTGTGGAAAAGCTGGATGACGCTTTTGCGCCAGGTGAGGACAGATACCTTTATGTGAGCGCGGAGATGTATAAGAACCTTTCACTTTCCAGCGAATTTCTGGGTCTGGAGAGGCTGGGAGAGCAGGCGCTTTCCAAGGGCGTTGTTGGCGAATTTGAGGGCGCGAAAATTGTAAAGGTGCCTACGAGTTACATGCCGGAAGACTGCTATGGATTTTTAGCCTGCAAGGATAGCATTCTGCTGCCGAGGAAAATATCCACATTTAAGACACACACCAATCCTCCGGGAATTGATGGCTGGCTGATGGAGGGGCGCCTTTGGTTTGATGCGTTTGTTTTGGGGGCGAAGGCCAACGGCGTATGCGCCATTGTGCTGAACTCTAAAAAGCAGACAACGCCCAGTATTACAGTTGGGAGCGGAAATGTTACGATTGCCAGCGCCAATGCGGCGAAGATCCTCTATACGCTGGATGGAACAGACCCGCGTTTTAACCCGAAAGCGGAAGTCTACGCTGCTGCGCTGGATACCTCTGGTTGGGAGGCTGGCAAGCATCTCATCCGGGCAGTGGCATATGGCGGGGCATCGACGCCTTTTACATCTGATATTGCGCAGAAGGAGATTTCGATTTCCTGACTTTTGGGCAGGAGGGGGAAACCCCTCCTTTTATAGAAAAGGAGGAACAGATGACGGCAAACGAGATATACCGCAGCGTTCTCGCACTGATGTTTATGGACGACGGCGATGCGGAAGAATATCAGAAAAATTTTCTGGTGCAGCTAAATATGAAACTGGAAGAATGTTTTGAGGCGAATAACTCTGTGCGCCTGGCACGGGGAAAACAAGCGCTTTTGGAACCTCCGCTGATTTTGCAGCTGGAGGATGAAGTGCCCTATGAATTTGAGCTGATAAGAAGCGTGATTCCGCTGGGAATTGCAGGGGACCTCTATGCGGATGATGACGAGACCGGCATTTCCAACGATTATCGCGAGCGATATCTTGCATGGAAAGGGCAAAAGGTGCGGGCTCGGTTTTGCCCGGTGGAGGTGGAATAATGGCAAAGACTTCTCCCAAGCGAGCGCGGTATATCGAGTTATCCAGTTTTCTGGGCGTGGATTTTGCAAACGAGGAAACAGAAGTGGATGTGCGCCGCAGCCCATATGCCCCGAATATGGTAGCAGATCGAGCGGGAAGGCCGGAAAAGCGGGCGGGCTATCAAACGATAAAAGAGTTTTCCGGGCGCATTAATGGCATTCATTTTTTTGATGGGAATATGCTCGTACATGCGGGAACGGGATTCTATGATGCCCAGGGAAACTCCCTTTATTCTGGGGCAAACGATGCGAGATCGGTTTCTTTCATTATGGCGCAGAGGGAAGTGGAAGATGAGATGATTGTGCTGCGCCATAATCTTTATTTGCTGGATGGGGAAAATTATCTGCGCTATGACGGACAGACGGTGGAAAAGGTGGAGGGATATATTCCAACGACGATGGCGGCGGGAATTTTGCTGGAACCAGTGAACCTGCTGCAGCCCAAACGGAAAAACACTTTTGCGGGCGACGGAGAAAAGGTGGAATTTCAGTTGGATGGGCAGAGCCTGGATAATGCGGAGGCAAAGGTATATGTGGATGGAGAACTGAAAACCCCGGAAATCGACTATACCCTTGATATACAGGAGGGAACTGTGACATTTGCGAGCGCACCAGAAAAACCCAGCGGCGGCGAGAATATCACGGTGGAATTTTCCAGAACAGTTTCGGGATACCGGGAGATGATAGAGCACTGCTGTACCTATAGCACATTTGGCGTTGGAAATGATACGAGAGTATTTGTATCGGGAAACGCAGAGCATCCCAACCGAGACTGGCAGAGCGCGACCTACAATCCCGAATATTTTCCGGACACAGGATATACGGATTTGGGAAGCAGCAACACTGCAATTATGGGGTATATGAAACAATATGATTCGCTGATTGTGGTAAAGGAGCAGAGCGATGAAACAGGGCTTTTTATGCGAACGGCGCAGCTTTCCCAAACGCAATATGAAGGAGCGGATACTTATGAACCGGTTTTTCCGGTAAAGGAAGGAATTTCTGGAATTGGGGCCGTTTCCAGGTATGCCTTTGCAGGATTTGGAAGCGATCAGCTGATGCTCACAGGAAATGGAGTTTGCGGCCTTTCCACGGATGCAGTGACAAATCAAAGAAGCGTAGTAAACAGGAGCTTTATGGTAAACCCAAAGCTCATTAAGGAAAAGAACCTGAATGAGGCGGTTGCGGCGGTATGGGGGCGGTTTTATGTGCTGTGCATCAACGGCGCATGCTATGTGGCTAATATAGAGCAGACATGCTCTACTCCTTCCGGGACGGGATATGAGTGGTATTACTGGACGGATATTCCGGCGCGGGTTTTGCGGGAACACCAGGGAAAACTCTATTTTGGGACCAGTGAAGGAGAGGTTATGTGTTTTAAAGATCCAGAGGAGGAGGGCAGATTTGCCTATTCGGACAATGGAAATCCCATTCACTCCGCATGGACGACCGCGCTGCTGGACGGCGGAAATTTCATGAGGGAAAAGAGTATTGCCAAAAAGGGGACGGGCGTGCTCGTAAAGCCATACACCAGGAGCTCGGGGGAGATTTATTTTACGACAGATAAAACTCTGAGGGAAGCGACGCGCAATTTTACTATGGATATTTTTGACTTTGACGATGTGGATTTTAACCGGTTTACATTTGATGTGATGGACGGACCACGCGTACAGGTCTCCCCTAAAAAATTCCGCAAGGTACTGCAGTTCCAGATGGGCGTGCGCAACAATGAGGCAAACCAGGGGTTTGGCATCTTGGCAATGATGATCAGCTTTACCATAGGAAAGCTCACGAGGAGGAAAAATGGCTGAATTTAAGGATTTTAAAATAGCGGAGGCGGATTTTGCGCAAAAGGATATTGCCTCTATTGAAGAAAATGTGGTAAGCGGGCGCGCTGACTGGCTGAAAGCTCAATTTGACAAGGCCAGCAAAGAGGTGCTTGCTCCAAAAATCAATGGATTGATAGACAACCTTGAGGGAACGGAAGGAGCAAAAAATATTGGAGCGGAGCCGTTGGCGCCTGGTGGTGCGCAGACGGTAGGAGGGCAGCTGGCATATTTAAACGATCAGGTAAAAAAAGCGGTAGTGGGGCAGATCCCGGATGCGAGTATTACCATGCAAAAGCTGGATGCCAAGTTCCAACAGGACTTTCTGGAAAAGGCGGAAGCGGATTTTTCAAATGTGACGGGCACGCTCCCGGTTTCCTGCGGAGGAACCGGAGGGATAACGGCGGCTGCAGCGCTGCAGAACCTTGGTGCGGCGCCGGCCGGATACGGAATTGGCAGCAATACAGGAGCGGGGACAGGCAGCGGAAGCCTGGAAGCCTTAAGCGGCCATAACGATTGGGATTGGGCAAGCCCGGGAGGAATTTATTCGGCATATAATGCACAAAATGCCCCGGCTTCCGGGTGGTTTATCGGCATGACGATGGCGCTGGACAGCGATTCCTATGCACAGCTTCTCTCTTCCCTGCAAACACACGACCTATATTATCGAATCCGCTCGGATGGAGCGTTCCTGCCCTGGAAACAGCTAATTACGACCGCGCTTATGACATACGGGACAGAAGAGCCGCCCTCTTCCGGGACGCCGGGGGCAGTATATTTCAAGATTGTGGGGTAGCGGATGAGAGCTGAGATAAGTTTTGTGAGCGGGCAGCAGGATAGAGCTGGGTGGGTGCGCGTGGGGCACAACGCCGATTTTACAAATCCGGATGCCGTCTGGAAATTGAGGCTGGTTTCAGAGGGAGAGACGGTGAGTAAAGTAGATGGCGCGGCGCTCCATTTCCAATGGAATAATGATGCGGCGGGGACAGGATGGCAGGGTGCCTTTCGCTATGTGATTACCATACGGTTGGGTTCGGCGAGTGGAGAGATGATAAAACAACATGCAAACGATCTCTCGGGGAAGAGCGGCAACTGGAATGTCGACAGAACGGACTGGGGCTTTTTGCCGGATACGGATTATTACCTGTGCTTGAATGTCAAAGAGCAGATACCCATAAGCTATTCGTCTATGAAATCTTTTAGCACGACGGCTTCTGTGGACAACCTTAGATCCAAATGTGCGCCGCCCATCGGAATTGTCATTGGGGATGGAGGTTTCCGCACCTATCGCGCGCCTGGCGCCGGGGCGACGATGCAGATTCTTGGAGGCGGCGGGGGCATCAACAATGCATTTTCCAAATGGTATATTGAAGAACTCATTTTTTCGGACAGCGAGGGAACTTTAGTGGATTGGCACCCGGCAAAGAATGGAGAAGAACAGGAAGATGCCTCCATCTGCTATGCGGCTTCCCGCACGGTAACCATATATCCAACAAAAACCAGAGGAGAAAACAAGCGCTATCGCATACGGGCCAAAGGGGCGGCGGGAGATGCCTTTGATTCCGAGACGGTGGAATTCTCCCCGAATATCTGCACAAACCGTCTTCCCGCTACCTGTACGGACCTGCTGTTGGATAAGCTTAGAATTCCTCCTGCTCAAGGCCTGCGCCTTTCCTTTGCGGGAGGCGGAGATGCAGACGGGAACTTACAATTCTACCAGATCAGGGCGACGGACGAAAATGGAGAAATTTATAGCGGGGGAGATCTGGGGCGCCAGTATGATACGGCCAAAAAATATGTGGATATTGAACTTGCAGAGCATGCGGATGCCTTTTGCGCCGGGACAAAATGGAAATTCCAGGTGCGCGGACACGATGGGCTGGAGGCAGGAGCTTGGAGTGAATGCACGCCGTTTGTAGAGATTGGAGGGGTGGTGCGCATATATAATTCGAATGGAGAACTGCGGGAGGCTGTGCCATATATCTATGATGGCACTGGCCTTTGGAAAGAGGCGGTCCCATACTGCTTTAATGAGAACGGCATTCCCAGAATCGGCATATGAGTATAGAGGAGGAATACCGATATGGGAAATTTATCTGAATTTTTGAGATATTTGGAAGAGCAATGGGAAAACGCTTCTATTTATGTATGGGGCGGTCAGGGAGAAAATTGCGAGGTGATAAGCGAGAGCTGGATTCGGAGGATGGAAACCAGCGAGAAAAACGCTGAAAGAGCTATTAAATTTTGGAAAAAGCGTGTAACCGAGGGTAAGGGTGAAGCTCTCAGAGCTTTTGACTGTTCGGGGCTTATCATGTACTACCTGCAAAATATGAAGGGAATCTATAGCTATGATATGGCATCCAACACCCTCAAAGGGAAATGCCGGCAGATTGGCAAAGAGAATTTAAAGCCAGGGGATTTTGTATTCCGCGTTTATGCCAGCGGCGCAAGCAAAGGGCGGGCGTATCATGTGGGCGTAGTAGTGGATGAGCAGAAGAATGTCATCGAGGCAAAAGGGCGGGATGACGGCGTAGTAAAGCGGCACATTGACGCCCAACAGGAATACTGGAATTACTTCGGAAGGCCTGAATGCTTCAAAGCCGAGATTGAAGGCCAGAGTACGCAGCCCCAATGGCCGGGCAGTTGGGTGCTTTCCAGACTGTTAAAGCGCATAAGCCCCATCATGCGGGGCGAGGATGTGCGGCATGCTCAGGAAGCTCTCATTACAAGAGGATATCCTTGCGGGACCAGAGGGGCGGACGGCCAATATGGCGATGAAAGCAAAAAGGCTGCAGAGAGGTTCCAACAGGAAAACGGGCTATCGGCAGATGGAATCATTGGCCAAGATACCTGTGAAAAATTGGGAGGCGCCTGGCAGGAGGGCACGGGAGCGCAGCTCGGAGAATGGAAACTCTCCAGGCTGTTGAAGCGCGTGAGCCCTCTTATGCAGGGGGAAGATGTGCGGCATGCGCAGGAGGCTCTCATTGCAAGAGGATATTCTTGCGGAAATAGAGGAGCGGATGGCCAATATGGCGATGAAAGCAAAAAGGCTGCACAGCGGTTCCAGCAGGAAAACGGGCTATCGGCAGATGGCATCATTGGCCGGGATACCTGCGAAGCCCTGGGCGGAGAATGGATCAGTCAGCAGGGAGGAGAATGGGAGCTTTCCAGGCTGTTAAAGCGTGTAAGCCCTCTCATGCAGGGAGAAGATGTTAGGCACGCGCAGGAAGCGCTGATTGCAAGAGGATATTCCTGCGGAAGCAATGGAGCAGATGGCCAGTATGGCAGTGAGACGGAAAATGCCGTGGAACGGTTCCAGCAGGAGAATGGGCTGACTGTTGACGGCATAATCGGAAGGAATACCTGTAAAAATTTAGGCGGAAACTGGAGGGGATAGGCCTTATGGATTTTTCTCAATATATTAGACCGGAGTTGCTTGTAATCATCCCCATGCTAAACTTGATTGGTGTCTTTATGAAAAAAGCGAGGCCGCAAATCTGCAAATATATTCCGCTCATTCTGGGCGGTGCAGGCGCAGTGCTGGGCGTGGCATATACGCTGCTATTTCCAAAAGAGGGGTGCGATATGCTTCAAAATGCCCTTATGGGCCTGATTCAGGGGGTACTCTGCGCGGGAATCGCAGTATATGGGCACCAGATGAGCAAACAGATGATACAGCAAAAGCAGCAGACAACACAGGCAAAAGAGCAGGAGCCCCAAAAGCAAGATGAAAAAGAAGAGAATGTGGGCAGCACGCAAAGCGGGGCGCCGGAGGCATAGAAAATGGATGGAGCAACGCTTAGCGCATTGCTCGGTTTTCTAGGGACGATAGTCGGCTCGGTGGGCGGGATACTCGCTTCTTCCCGCCTGACGAGCTTTCGGCTGCAGCAGCTGGAGGAAAAGGTCAAGCTGCATAATAGCCTTGTAGAGCGCATGACGGCAGCAGAAGAGAAAATCAAGAGCAATTCGCACAGAATTACAGATTTGGAAAGATTAGAAAGAGAGGAATAGAGATGGCGAGTGCACCGGGATATAAGAAATATGATTATAACGCGGCCTATCAACAGGCAGAAGAGGAGCAGAGAAAAGCGCAGGACGCCGCATATAACAGCGCGGTAGAGGAACTCAAAGCGCAGTCGGACAAGCTTACAGGGCAGTATGATGCGGCTCGCCAAGGCGTTTACAAAAACGCGCTGATTTCGGCTCAGGGCGCAAACGAGGTGATGGCTGCAAATGGACTGACATCCAGCGGTATTTCTGAAACCAGCAATATCCGGCGGCAGATTGCCCTGCAAAGTGCGCTGAATCAGGCAAATTTGCAGGAGCAGGAGCAAAAGGATGAGATTGCAAGAAAAATTATCCAGGCAGGCTATACAAGGGATCAGAACATGGCGCAATATTTGGCGCAGGCGATTATAGATAGAGCAAACAGTGAGGCGCAGGAAAACCAATATGCGGCGAGCTATGATTTTAATGCCTGGCAGGCCCAGAAAGACGCGGAACAGTATGCGCAGGAATTTGCATATAACAAGGCGATGAATGAAGTAAATACCTTTGGAAGGATTATCACAAAGGAGGCGGCTGATGCTCTTGGTCTTCCCATCGGGACGACATCTTACGCCGTGCAACAGGCCGAGGCTGCAAAAGCGAGGAGCGGCGGAGGCGGTGGAAGCAGCAACAGAAACGGAAGCAGCAAAATCGATCATGAAAAGGTGGCGCGGGCAATGTCCATCGTCAGAGAGAACGGGTTTGCAAACACATTTAATGCCACGACCATCCAGCATGCCCTAGAAAAATTAAAGGTACATGGCAATGCATCGCGCGATGACAAGGACAGGGAAGCGCTGGAATATGTTTTGAATCATGGCTATTATAATCGCTAGAAAACACAGAACGCATTTCTAAAAGGGCGGCTGCGATGCCCTGGGCCTGTTGCAGCAGGCCCTTTTTATGGGGGAAATGGGAAGGTTTTTTATAATGCGGCCTGCGCGAGTTTAAAAAATGCGCAAAAGGGTAGACTAAAAGGAGGTGAGCCCCCTGGTTTAAAATGGGAAACAAGCGGTGCTAAAATCTGATATATACCTTGACACACACATATATATATAATAGAATGGGAAAAATAAAATCCGGCTTCCGGCACGCTGAAATGGTGCAGGAGCGCACCCGCCGCAGTTTCTCCGATAATGGCGCTTGTTTTTTAAATTGGCGCATACCAGCTATATGGAATTGACATACTTGAACTTATTAGGAGCCATAATGAAGAAAATTGCAGTTCTAATTCCGTGTTACAACGAATCTCAGACGATAGGAAAGGTAATCGATGATTTTCGGAAAGCTCTTCCAGAGGCGGAAATCTATGTTTACGATAATAACTCCACGGATGGGACGGGCGAAATCGCAAAGCAGAAGAAAGCCATTGTCCGCAAGGAATACAGGCAGGGCAAGGGAAATGTGATCCGCAGCATGTTTCGGGATATAGAAGCGGATTGTTACCTTATGATTGACGGCGACGATACCTATCCGGCAGAACATGCGCGAGAGATGATCACCCCTGTTCTGGAGGGCCGTGCAGATATGGTGATCGGGGATAGGCTCTCTTCGACTTATTTTCAGGAGAACAAACGCCCCTTCCATAATGCTGGCAATCGCCTTGTGCGATGGCTCATCAACAGCCTTTTTAAGAGCAAGGTAGTGGATATTATGACGGGTTATCGGGCGTTCAGCCGGCCTTTTGTCAAAAATTTTCCAGTGCTCTCCCGTGGTTTTGAGATTGAAACAGAAATGACGATTTTCGCGCTGGATCGCAATTTCAAACTGGTGGAAATTCCCGTGCAATACCGCGATAGGCCGGAAGGCAGTGTTTCCAAGCTGAACACAACGAGAGATGGCATTCGAGTGCTCAAAACGATTGTGGCGCTCTTTCGGGATTATCGGCCCTATACCTTCTTTTCCTTTGTCAGCATTTTCTTTTTGCTGGTTTCGCTGGCTTTCTTCACCCCGGTATTCCTAGAATATTTCCGCACGGGGCTGGTGCCCCGCTTTCCAACGCTGGTTTTCGCGGGCATGCTGCTCATATTGGCAGTTCTATTTTGGATTTGCGGAATCATCCTTTCTGTCATCACAAAGAAACACAGGCAGCTATTTGAACTGTTTTTCATTCACTCGAACGACGAGGTAAAAAATGAAAAAGATTGCTAAACTGGCAGAGCCGGTACGCGGCTGCTTTTCTGCTCTTAAAAGCGGAGACCGCAAGGAAAAGCAGGAGGCGGCGCTCAGCCTCTTTTTATGGTGTCTTTTTGTATTTGTGCTCCTTAGCACATCCATCTATACCATCTGGACATTCCGCGCCGAATTCCACTCAGATGCTGCCACTGCGGCCATGATTGCGCCTTTCCAGCAAAAGGAAGGGGCATTGCTGTTAGACGAATGGTATTATTCTCAGGATTTCTGGCCATTCTTCGTGTTTAACCCAGTTCTTTTGCTTAAACCAATCCTTCATTCGGATTACCTGGCGACGCAGGTGCCCGTTCTCATTCAAACGCTGCTGCTCATGCTTTTGAGCATGGCGCTGCTTGGCAAGGTATATAAGAGCAAGCTGAACATTTTGGTGTTAAGCATGATCTTCTCTATCGGCACCGCCGTTTGGATTGGGCCGCTGTTTGGCCAGGGGCAGTACGGCAATGTCATCCTGTGGGTTTTGCTGAGCATCTGGTTAACGCTGGAGTTGCTTGATGCAAAAAAAACCTGGAAGCGGTATACGCTGCTTGCGGTCACCTGGATTTTGGTTTGCTATATCAATACCACGAGCGTGCGGTATCTGCCGTTCTTTGCAATTCCCATGCTGGCGGCGCTTATTGTCAAGATGATGCTGGCGGCGCAAAGGGAAGTGCGCCGGCGCTGCCTGCTCGCCCTGTGCACCATCGCATCTGCGGCGGTGGTAGGCTACTTGGGGTTTGGAGCCCTCTGCGAAAACTATCACTATAACCCTGGAAATACCGGAAGCATTCTGATTTCCAACGGGCAGATTGTCCAGAAGAATATTTCAAACCTTGTCTATGCGTTTTTGACGCTGGGCGCAGGCGGGGGTGGCAAGGAGCTTGTTTCCCTGGATGGCGTGTATTATCTATATGCCTTTTTCGGTTTTTGCGCGATGGCGCTGCTGCCCATTTGGGCGTGCATCCGCTTTTTCCGCAAAAAGCAGTGGGAGGAGCGCCCAAATGCACTTCTGCTGGTATGCTTCTTTGTTACCGTCACCTTTATTTCCGTGATATGCATGCTGATGACCAATCTGGATAACACCGGGAGATACCTGATGGTGGCGATTTACTGTGGATTTCTGGTGCTGCCCATTCTGCTGGAAGCGCTGGAGGGCCATATGGGGCGAAAACTGTTGGCGTGTATTTTGTGCGTTCCCGTCATTGTGGGGGGGATGTTCAAGCTGAACGAGCCGCTGGGCAAGCCCATAAAGGAAGATAATGTGATCGCCTGCCTGAAGGAAAATGGGCTGGAACAGGGCTATGCGGATTTCTGGGTGGCGGATAAATTTACGGTGCTTTCCAATCATGAAATCCAAATTGCGCACATCAATGTGGATGATATGTCGCCGTTTCTGTTCATGGCCTGTCCGGAACAGTATCAGCATACACAAAACGATAGGTATTTCCTGCTGTTGAGAGAAGAGGATGTGGAAGCGGCACAAAATAGTCCCATCGAGGAATATATGGGCTCGCCGGAAGAGATTATCACCTGTGAATCCTATCAAATTTGGGTTTACGATCAGCCCTTTTATGGAAATATGCCCTGGACATTTGAGACAGAAGGATAAAATAAAAAAGAGCAGGAGCGCTGCCGCTTCTGCTCTTTTTTTATTTCCCTGCTCAGAG
>USII01000017.1 GCA_900554725.1 uncultured Eubacteriales bacterium | reverse complement strand
AAAGCAGCTAAAAAGGGGTTCTAAAAAAGGTTTTTTGGTTCCGCCGGGCAACCTTCTAAAATCATATTGAGGGCGTCAGCTCAAGACAGATCAGGAGGTTTTAAGGGATGAGTTCAACTATTTATGGATATGTCCGCGTATCCACAAAGGAACAGTGCGAGGACAGGCAGATGATTGCGCTTAGGCAATTTCCCGTGCACGAACGCAATATCTTCATGGATAAGCTCAGCGGCAGGGATTTTAACCGGCCCAAATATCGCAGCTTGCTAAGAAGATTGAAGCGCGGAGATGTTCTTGTAGTGAAATCCATCGATCGGCTGGGGCGCAATTATGAGGAGATTTTAGAACAGTGGCGGCGTATTACCAAGGAAAAAAGGGCGGATATTGTGGTGCTGGATATGCCACTGCTGGATACCAGAGAAAGGGGAAAGGGTCTGATAGGCGCATTTGTAGCCGATCTTGTGCTGCAAATCCTCTCCTATGTCGCCCAAACAGAGCGGGAAAATATCCGGCAACGCCAGATGGAGGGCATTGCTGCCGCAAAGCTCAGAGGGGTCCGCTTTGGCAGGCCGAGAAAGTCAGTGCCGCCAGAATTTGCGGAGCTTAAAGCGGAATGGGAAAGGGGAGAGCTCTCCTCCCGCGAGGCAGCCAGGCAACTAAAAATTGCCCAGGATACTTTTCTGCGCTGGGCACACGGAAAATAGAAAATGTAGCGGAAAAAGGTAGGGAATTCCGTTCCCGTATAGCAGGGAAAAGGTAGAGGATTTTGTTCATAATATTTAGCCACACAATTGGCCGATTATGTTGGCGGTTTTAGCCGCTAAAATCAAGAAAAGAAGCACTGTGAGTAAAAAATAGGTAAATTTAGGAAAATTATAACTCATAAGAACGAAAAAGTCTACCTTTTCCCTGCTATACGGGAACGGAATTCCCTGATTTTTCGTTTAGAGGAATAGAATAGGCAAAAAAATTTGTAAATCGGCGGGAAATGTGCTTTTTTTGCATCTTCTGCGCTTGTTGTCAGCTTGCCGAACGGAAAAATAATGCACAAAGGTGCAGTGGGCAAAGAATATGGAGCCATTATAGGAGATTTTGTGAGTATTTGTAGGAAGAGCAGCATAGGATAAAGGGTCACGCCGCTAAAAATGAGGTTCGCAAAGAAAAAATGCGAACGGATAAAAGCGATTGGCGTGAGGCAGGCTGCGGCCATGGTTAGCAGTTTTGCTCAAACCCAAATGAGAAAGATGTTTTTTTATGCCGGGTTCATGGATAGGCTCATAAGAAAATAACCAAAGGAGGGCTTTATGAAGCATAGAAGGCAAGTTTCTTTTGTACTGATCATCACGCTCATCGTTTCTTTGTGCTCAGGATATATTTCTGCATTTGCAGCCGGTACCGGCCGCATTGGCTCATGCCAGCACCATATGGAGCATACGGCAGAGTGCGGCTACCAGGCGGCCACGGAAGGATCTCAATGCGAACATGCATGCTCCGAACAATCCGGCTGTGTGAAAGTGGAGTGTATGCATGAACACGATGGCAGCTGTGGCTATATAGAAGGCAGAGAGGATAGCTGCGCCCATATCTGCGGGGAAGAATCTGGCTGCGTAAAAGTGGAATGTGTGCATGAGCACGATGCGGAATGCGGCTATGCAGCAGCAACGGAAGAGAGGCCTTGTCAATATATCTGCCCCATATGTGATTGCGTTTGCACCAGCCTGTGTGCTGAAGATGCTGGGGATGCGGAGTGCCCTGTCTGCGCTCAGGATCCGCAGGATTGTTCCTTTACAACGGTGGAAGTCGAACTGAGCTTTGAGAATGCCTATGCCCAGTACGGCCCACAGGGCGGAACTGAACTGATCCTTTCCGGCACTATCGATGGCGGAAAAGTGACGGGCGCAACCATCCGCGTCGCACTTTCTAAAGAGGAAGCCGCGATGCTCACAATCCCGCAAGACGCTCAGAATATCGAGCTGGATGGCAGCGAGCTGATATTTTCGCTGACTGGCGGAAGCTCTGTTTCAGAAAGGATTCCCGTTTCTGCGGCAAAAGAAACGACGCTGGATATTTCTGCGGAGGATATTGCCGTTTCTCTCGTGCCGGATTGCTATCAGAATAGCCCTCTGGCAAAAGTCGCCGTTTCCGGAGATAAGGTGATATTGGTTGAAAAGCTGCCCGAAGGAGAGGGAGAATACGGAAGCAATCTCGCATATGAAGCCGAAGTGGAAAGCGTGATAGTCCACTATGTGGATCGCGAGGGAAACCCCGCTGCCCGGCAGGAAGCTGCCCCCACATTTACGCTGTATTACCAGGTTGGGGAAGGGGCGCCTATGGCCTTGCAGGGAAGCGACTTGCCCTTTGGTTTGGCCAAAGTTCCCGAAATTGCCGTCACGCCGGGGGAGGATACCTGGAGTGGCAGCGTAGTGGATGTGAGCGGCCTTCCCTCTGCTGTGCTTGTGATGGAGGGTGGCAGTTATGTGGAAAAGCCGGTGAGCTGGCATCTGGAACCCTCGTATCCGGAAGATTACTATGTCAATGCCGGCCAGCTTGTGGAAATTACAGAGGATAACGCTGCAAATTATCCTGCTGGTCTGGGCAGAGGCTGGTATTTTATCGCTGGGCAGGAGCCCTTTCCCGATGATACCGTAGTGATAGATGACTATCTCGATACCCTTGCGCATCATGTCTATTGGGCAGATAACGGAAATGCCGACGGCAAACGCCCGCAGGATTTGGAAAACCTATATGAGCTGCAGTATGCCTTTGACGGCTCTTCTTCCTATCACACGCTGACTGAAAATGCGCTAAAAGAGCTGGGGCTGAGAGAGATACCCAAGCCCAGCCTGGAAAGGCAGGGCGGGAGCTGGAGGATTTACTGGAATCGCTCTTTGCCCAGCGAGATTACATACTCCGATAGCACCGGAAGCGGAGAGGCCATCACCCGCAATGTGAACTGGCGGGTGGTGTTTGTTGGCGCGCCTGAAAGTTATAGCATGGTGGAAGTGACAGAGGAAAATGCGGGCGATTATCCCAGCGTTCAAAATCAATATGGGACTTATTATGTGCTGGAGACTTCCCTTACCTTTACCATGCGCGTTTTCCGCGGCGGAACTTCCAAAGGGGATAACCTGTTGGAAGCGCTCCTGGAACAATTCTATCTGAAGGCTGAATACAGCGGCAGAGAGCAGTATCACCAGCTGGAGGCCATTCAGGAGGATGGGCATCTTACGGAGAATAGCGCACAGAGCGCCGATACTATCACCATAGGCATAACCAACTTGTGGCGGTATAACCTGGATAATACGCGCATCAATTATTCCATCCAAGAGGAGAGGGAGAGTGCGGATGGCCGGCTAGAGGGCGTTTCCGGGCTGGAAGAGGGGGATTACTTTGCCGTCAGCTATAACAATAGCGCTGTGCCCAGCTTCAGCGATGTGATAGATGCTGTGCATGGCGGCGGCGTTTTAAATCTGACACTGACGGGCACAGTAAAATATCACGCGACCAAGGCCTGGCTGGATGATGGCCAGACAAAGCGCCCCGATGTGGTAATGGAGCTTTGGCGCTATCGCAGCGGAGAATCCTATTCCACTGCTTCCCTGGTGCGAAATAGCGGGGGCGCCCCCTATACGCTGAACCTGGAGGATATCGAGCCAAATGCCGATGGCACATATACGATTGAATTTGCAGAGGTTCTTCCAAAATATGACCCGGAAGGCTACCGCTATCGTTATGTTGTGCGGGAATACCTGAGCGGAGAGAATGCCGGGCTATATGAGCAGGTTTTTGGGGTGGTCCAGGCAGATGGAAGTGTACAGGATACGCTTCCCGAGGGTGCGCCCCGCGAGGATAATAATACCTACCTCTATAATGGCGGCACGCTTTCCAACCGTCTGCGGGATACTGTTTCGGTTACAGTAACAAAAGATTGGAAGGCCGCTTCCTTCCAATCGGAATTCGATGGCGTCATGGTGGAGATGCGCCTGCAATCCCGCTACAAGGGCTCGGGCGGAGATTGGGAAAATACCGAATATACCCACCAGATGTTTGGCTTCCTGGCGGAAAATCTTACAGTGATGCATACTGGTGCCTATCCACAGTATGACGATCACGGAAAAGAGCTGGAATACCGCTGGGTAGAAGAGGCCGTCTATCAGGGCGGCACGGTTGTAGAAGATGAATATATTGGCGGAACGAAAGTGCCCTCCAATGTTGAGCCAGATGGCACGCTCACATTCACGCTGGATCAGAATAGCCGGAAAGTGACATACCGGAGCATCTCCGAAAAACAGGGTGAAGAAAATCATACTGTCATTACAAACTCCATCGCCAATATCGTCGATTATGAAGTGAAAAAAGAGTTTACCCCGGAATGGAGCGCAGATCTATATGAGGAAGAGTATACCTTTACATTGTTCCGCTATACCAGTGGATCTGCGCTGACCCGCTATGCAACCTTTAGTATCGATGGGAATATGGACGATGAACCGCAGGCTATCATAAAGGAAAATCCGCAGGATCCCGCTCGCCTTGCCATTGAGCAGGTGGACGAATGGAGAGTGCTCATCTCCGGTTTGCCGGAATTTGATGCCGATGGCCAGCAGTATGAATATATATTGCTGGAGCAGGATGGAACCGTCCTTCATATCGATACCGAGCGGGATGCCGATGGCAACTATCTGAGCACCGTCTATAACACCATCGGAGAGGGAAATATCATCTTTGTGCGCAAGGACTGGATCGACGAAAGCGACGCCCAGCATCGCCTGCCAGTGAAGATTTCCGTGCATGATAGAAATACCAATGAGCTGATTGCCACTGCCACTCTGGGCCCAGATATCTGGTATGAGCTGGTTGGCATTGGAAATCGTGCCGGAAAGGATGTCTATATTCTGGAGATTCAGGTGGGGGATACGCTGCTTGATCAGGGAGAACCTTCCGCTCCAGTTTATACCAATCACGCCGATGGGCTGGAGCCTACTGCCGTGCATTTTGAAACGCAGTACCACAATTATGAGGCCACCTATTCGTATGAGGAGGATTTTGGCGCATCCGGAGGGTTTGAGGGCATTGACTGCTTTACCGTGACAAACCGCCGCCTGGGCAATATCAACCTGACTGTGACCAAAAACTGGGTGGATGGCGATAAAAAAATGCGGCAAGCACTCCAGGAAGCCCTGGAAACTGCCGGGTTGGAGCTGGCCGTCCGGCTGGATTTCATGATAGAACCTTCCCCTGACATGGAAGGGATATATCGCATCACACGGAGCGGTTTTGGAAATGGGAATGGCGATATCGTCACCATAAGCCGCGGCAATGACACCCAGATTCTGGATAACAGCGGCAACTGGGTGGATTCTATTCAGACGCTGAACCTGGATCTCGATAGCCAGAATCTGTATTTTTGGAACCTGCCGAAATACGATGGCAACGGCGCTTCTGTGCGCTATACGATAGAGGAAATCTTTGTGGATTCCCAGGGGCAGGAAGTAAGCCAGAGGCAGATAACGCAGAATCCCGCCTATGCCGATGTGGCAAAGGTCTGGCAGGAGTATACCCGTTCCATCGCCATGGGGGATTACATTGTGGGCAAAAACCATGCGCTGGATACGCAGGATTTTACTCTGACAAACAAGCTGAGCGCCGCCACGGATGTGAGCTGGTATGCCCTCTGGTTGGATGATTTTGCCTATACTTCAGGCAGCCGGCCGGATATTTACCTCAATATCTATGCGCGCACCCATGTGCAGGGCGAGGATGGCATCGCTGCCAAGACGGAGCTCTTCGTGCGCAACTACCACTGGGAATATGAGGAAGAGCAGGGTGATGAAGGAGTTTCGGAACAAAATTTCTGGAAGTGCATTATCGAAGGGCTTCCCAAATACGACAGCCTGGGCTATGAGATAGACTATTTCGCCGTGATGAACTCTTTTATCGTCACCAGCGATTTTGATTATCTGGAAACTGCCTATGCCCCGAATAGAGCGACAAATCAAAATAGCGTATTCGCCACTGCCGGCGGCATAATCGATGCGGCAGGCGGGCAATATGCGGAGCTGCTGCAAAATGTGGGAGAAGATGGAGGGGCGATCTATGCGCTTCAATCGGGCAATACCTTTGTGAACGCCATCTACGACAGCATCACATATGCCGGTGAAAAGCTGTGGTCAAACCTGCCTGGCGATTATCTCCTTGAAAATCTGCCTACAGTAAAATTTACGCTGAACCGCTCGGTTGCAGGGGGGAACCCCGAGCATGGCGTCGCCTCCATGATCATCCAAGGGACAGATTGGCAGAAGCTGAATAAAAATGGCCATTATATCTTTGAGCTGGCCCATACGGGGGAGAATGCACCGGTAAGCGATGCCTCTGGCATCGCTCTTCCGGAAGGCGAAGATCTGCTGCCCCGGTTTGACGATAGAGGCCGGCTGTACACCTATACCATAGCCGAAGAGATTCTCTGGCAGGGCACGGATGCCGGCAATGAGAACGCCGGGGATAGCATTTTTGTGACAAACTCTTCCGGCCAGACGATTCACAATATGTATCGCTCCGGGGATGCGATGATATCCGCCATCAAATACCTTGCGCTTAAAAAGGGAGATGAGAATACCGTCTATCCCGCGATTACGCTGACGCTGAGCCGCACTTTTGCTCAAAATGACGGCAGCAATGCAGAACAGGAAATCGTGGAGTCCGCTGTGTGGAGCGCAGCGCAAGTTAAGGCAGCGGTCGACCAAGCGCTGGATGAAGATGGCGATGGAATGGTGATGATAAGGCACGAATTCCTCTTCGATGAACTGCCCGTCTATGCGCCCAATGGCGCAAAGTATCGCTATACTGTCGCCGAGGATAAAGCGCAGCTGGGCGGCTATATCACTTGGGCGGCGGCAGGCGATGTAGCTGCCGATGCCCTGGAGGAGGAAAGTTTTAAGGGAGTAACATCCGTCTCGGGCATTGCCGCACATGAAGGTCAGAGCATCGATGCCAGCTTCTTGAATCAGCCCGCAGAGCCGGAGATCATCACGCTTACTGGCCTCAAAGTTTGGAACGATCTCTCCAATGCCTTTGGCTTCCGGCCAGATCCGAAAGACGGGCTCTCCATCCAGCTGGAGCGCAGGGCCGATGCGCAGTCTGGGCAGGGCAACGCCATAGGGTGGCAGGAGGTGGAAATCGATGGCGCTTCGGTGCAGATCGATTGGCAGCTCGATGCTTCCGATTCCAACCAGTGGCGCTATACCATCACCGGTCTGGAGCGCTATGCCCATACAGGCATGCCGTGGATTTATAGAATTACCGAGACAGTTCCCGAATACTATTCGGGAACGACAGTCCGAGCTTCCCAAAATTCCCAGGCCCCCGACGGCAGCATTGCCATGCATAACCTGATAAACTCCATTCTAACCAATACCTATTTCAAAAAAACCTGGGTGGATAAAGACGGAATGGTGATTACGGAAAACCTGCTGGGCGAGGATATTGAGCTTGGGGTGGAATATGCTCTGCAGGTGCGGGCAAGGGAATTCTCGAAAACAGATTGGAGCCAATGGGAAAACGCGGGGGACTATTTTGCCAGGGAGATTCAGGAAGATACTTCCGGCCTGAAAGCCCGCGTCTATACGGGCACGATCCGGGCAGCCCTTGGCAGCACGGCATGGAATGCCAGTTACCGCGGCACGGGCAATAGCTTTCATAGCCTGCCTTTGTGCATCAGGGCAGGAGATGGAATGGTATATGCTCTGGAATACCGCGTTGTGGAAACGAGCGTAGAGGTATACCGGGCGGGCAACAGCGCGCCGCTGCTTATGCAGACTTATACTGCGCCGCTGGATAATGGAAGCGGCAACTACTCCTATGTGGTAGCGGGCGATGCCAAGCTATTCTCGCCCTATTATGGAACTGCTGGGGCAGATAGCCAGGCAAATAGCACAAGAGAGCATAAAAATATGCTGGATACCACCGAGCTGGTTGTCAAAAAGGTATGGCAGGGCGATAACAATGAAATCTATATCACCCGCCCAGCCTCCACTGTTACCCGCTATGATTGGGAGGTCACTTTTGTCGTCCAACGCAGTATGGATGGCGGGGCTACCTGGCAGGATATTCCCGCGAATGCTCAGGTCACTCTATATGGGGAAAACAGCCAGGATGAAGTGAACCAGGCAATAAAAGGCCTGCCCACCTTTGCCTTTAATGATGCAGGGCAGTTGATCCCTTGCCGTTACCGCGTTTTGGAGATGCAAAGTGCCGAAGCGGCCGCTGGCGCGCAAAGAGGGCTGCTGGAGGAAGGCGAGGCGTTTGGCAATGGCTATACCGTTTCTTATACAGAGGATGCCCAGGTCCTTACCGTGCAGAATACTCTGCAGACTACAGAGTTTAGAGCCGAAAAGATTTGGAACGCTCCTGCCGATATCCGCCCGTCTGTTGTGCTGGAACTGAAATACTTAAAAGAAGGCGGGGTCATAGGCAATAGCGGAGATTACCTCTCCTTTGAACCGGCTGCCGGCGTTACGCTGGACGGCGAAGCAGATGCGGGCTCTTCCGCTCTGTACTATGCGGAGGGAGAATGGACGGCGGTTTGGAAGCAAGTTCCGCAAACGCTGCTGGGAAGTGAAGTAGATGCAAATGGCCATACCATCTATCGCGTGTTCGAAACAGTGCCCGGCGATTATATCGTCCAGACGGATACAGAAGGAAATGCCACCAGGATCACCAATACTCCGAGCTTTACGCCCAGTGTCACCAAGCACTGGCTGGGTGTTGCAAAGGCACAGAGTGTGACAGTACAGCTCTATCGCAATATAGAGGAAGGAACCCCCGAAAGTGTGGCGCAGGTTCGGCTGAGCGATGCGAATTTGTGGGCGCATACTTTTGAGCCTCAGCCATTGTATGCCCCGAATGGAGAGGCCTATACTTACTGGGTGGAAGAAATGAAGATCGATGAACAGGATGCCCAGGAAGCGGCGGCTGCCGGTGGATACGCCATTTCCTACGGCGGAGATGTGAATTCCGGCTTCCATGTGTATAACCACGATTTGGACACTATCTATGTGATTAAGGAGTGGGCAGATTCCGGCAATCCTGATGCGCGGCCGCAGGATCTGGAGCTGACGCTTCAACGCACCACAGACCCTGACGCGGGAAAATGGGAAACAGTAACGGCGATGTATATCTGGGATAAGGATTCCGCAGAAAACCGCTGGATGGCCAGCTTCTCCGGCTTGCCCATGTATGAAGTTGCGACGGGGCTAAAATATACCTACCGTGTTGCAGAAACCGTGCCCGAAGGTTATGTTCAAACGATCGTCAGCTCGGATGGCCAGACTTTCCATTTCAAAAATACACTCTGGGAGGAGATGGATATCCCGGTGCGTAAAGTCTGGGAGGATCGCGGCGATCACTTTGGCAAGCGCCCGCAGTCTATTGCGGTGGAGCTCTATGTAAATGGAGAGCCTTCTGGAGAAACGCTGGTGCTTGGCCCCAATGCCATCGAATCTCTCTGGAACTGGGTTACTCGCGGCAGCACAGGCTGGAGCGGCGCATTTAAAAATCTGCCAAAGTACGATGCGGATGGCGTGGAAATCGCGTATACTGTAGAGGAAAGGGATGTGCCCGAGGGCTATGAGGTCAGCTATGGCAAGGATTCTGATGGTGCGCTTGTCATCACCAATACTGCCGATGGGAAGCTTACGGTTACAAAACAACTGATCGGAAATATGGCCGATCCTTCTGCTGTGTTTGATTTTACGGTGCAGCTGAGCGATGAGACCATCGATGGCCAGTATGGGCAGATGAGGTTTGTTCAGGGCGCGGCAAACTTCCAGCTTAGCGGCGGGCAGAGCTTGACAGCAAGCGGCCTGCCCAGCGGCATCGGCTATACTGTGCGCGAAGCGCAGGCCAACCAGGGTGGCTATTTCACAAGCAGCACAGGGGCTTCCGGCACGATTCCGGCAGGCGGAACGGCCCAGGCCGATTTCCTAAACGAGTTGAGCACGATCTCCATTTCCGGGTCCAAGACCTGGGATGATGGGGATAACCAGGATGGTCAGCGTCCGAACAGCATCACCATTCGCCTGTATGCAGATGGCGTTGAGCTGGCGGATCGAGCTCTTGTGGTGACAGAGGCAGATGGCTGGGCATGGAGTTTCGAAGGGCTGCCCAAGTATGCAGATGGCAAAGAGATTTGCTATACCATCGCTGAAGATGCCGTGGCTGGATATACCGCTTCCTATGATGGCTATCATATCACCAACAGCCATACGCCCAAATCCCCTGGCGAACCGCCCAGGACGGGCGATGAAGCGCATCCATTCCTTTGGGCCGCGCTTGGAAGCATAAGCCTTTTGGGGTTTGCCTTCTTAGGCATCGCGCTTTTCAGAAAAAGAAATATGAACTAAAATAAGCGCGGCAAAGTTGGAATATATCGCGCGGCGGCAGCGCAGGCAAAATCGCCTGCCTGCCGCTTTTTTATATGCACCGGCTGTTTATAATAGGGAGAGTATTTTGGAAAATATGGGAGCAGAGTTTTTGCCGGTTCTTCAATAAAGAGAGAAAGAATCTTGCGCCGCTGGCAGAGAATTTTTTCATGGGCGGCGAATCAATGCAAAATATATGGGATAGATGGGTATTTTAGGTATTTCAGATGAGTGTTTTTTTATGCTATAATACTAAAATAGCACAGAAAATGAAAATAGGAGGGCAAGATGCGGACCCGCACGAAAAAGCAACTGATGGATCGGGAAAAGACGATGGCGCTGCTGCAGAGGGCTCAAATCGGGCACTTGGCGACGGTAGATCAGGATGGCGCACCCTATGTTGTCCCTCTGCAATTTGTAGCTTTAGAAGATGTGATCTACCTTCATGGCGCAGCAGAGGGAGAGAAATTTGAGAATATGATGCGGGATGGGCGAATGTGCCTGGAAGTCTGCCAGGATTTCGGCCTTTGCTATGATGAGAATTCCGCATACGCCTGCGCAGTCAATGCAAAATATGAGAGCGCGGTTGTGCGCGGCAGGGCAAGATTTGTGGAAGACCCTGCCGAAAAGGAGAAGGCGCTGCGCTGCCTGATTAGAAAATATGTCCCGGAATTTTCGGAAAAACAGTTCCAGCAAAAAAGCCTGGAACGAACAGCGGTTATTGCAATGGAATCGCTTTGTATAACAG
>USII01000016.1 GCA_900554725.1 uncultured Eubacteriales bacterium | reverse complement strand
CCCCCAGGACGAGCAGCGCCCCCGAAACCGCGCCGCATACCTCCCTCAGCCGCCCCATTCCGCCCCCAAAAGAGGCAGCAAGCGCCCTCAGCTGCTCCTCTGGGATGCCTGTCTCCTGGCAGAAGGCGCAGGCCACCGCCTGGGCGCAGTTGTATTTTTCTTTCACAAACAGATGCTTTGCCTTGGCATACTTATCTTCCATATCGATATCCCTTCTCCTTTTGTTTGCTGTTATCTAAATTCAAGATTGCGCTGCGCTATCCCTGCAAAGGAAGGGCATTTTTCTGCCCTGACCTTTTTGAGCCCTGCCGCCGGATGAACTTATGGTAAACAAACTCCCCCTTTGGTTGTAATTTCGCCCGGGGGTATAGTATAATAAAGAGGCTTCACAGAAACTCCAAAATTAAGGAGAGGGAATGAATATGGATTACGAAAAGCTGGTGCAGAACCTGAAGAAAAGAGGGTACCACGCCTACTTTTGCAAAGACAGCAGCGCTGCCAAAACACTTGTGATGGAGCAGCTGCTAAAGGGCGTCTCCTCCATCGGAAAAGGCGGCAGCGCCACGCTGCGGGAATGCGGCATTTGGGACGCTCTTTTGGAGCAGGATGCCCGCACCGACGATGAGCGCATGGAGCTTTTTTCCACTACGCTATATAACGCGCAGGGAAAAGATCCGGATATTGCCTTAAAAAAGGGCATGACGGCAGAGGCTTACATCTGCTCCACCAACGCCATGACGGAGAGGGGCACGCTCATCAATATCGATGGCGTGGGCAACCGCGTGGGCGCCATGATATATGGGCCGCAAAAGGTCATCCTTGTGGTGGGCAGAAACAAGATTTTCCCGGATTTTGAATCCGCCTGGGATCATCTGAAGAATGTGACTTGCCCCAAACATTCGCTGCACGGCAGCGGCAAATCCGCCTGCGCCAAGGCGGGCAAATGCGTAAATTGCGACAACGAGGATCGCATGTGCCGCGTCACTTCCATTATGGACCGTGCGCTTCCCGACCGGGAGTACCACATTGTAATCGTAGATGAGGATCTTGGCTACTAGAAAAAAAGAGCATGCCCATAGGTATGCTCTTTTTGGGCAGAGGGCGCAGCTTTGGGACAGGCAGTGCCCCCGCCTCAAATGAGAAGGAGCTTTTATGATACAGGATATTGCACCGCACCGCTTTGATAATTCCTACCATCCGGGCCCGCCCTCTTTTTTGGATATTGCCCTTTGTTTTTCGGAAAAAGAGGTTTTGCTCAAAAACGGCGCCCTGCCGCATTTTTCAGATCTTCCTCCCGCGGCAGCCGCGCAGAGCGAGCGGCTCTTTTCCATCGATGAAACCGGCTTTTTTTTGGCCCCTCCCCAGGCATTTGAGGCGCCAAAAGGCGCGGGGTTTCTCTGGCACCCAATCAGGGTATTCCGCTCCATGCAGCCTTCCTGGATGGCCTTTGGGGGCATTACCGGATGCCAGCTCTGGCGCTGGGAGCAAAGCCGCCAGTACTGCGGCCGCTGCGGCAAAAAGATGCAGCGCAGCAAAAGCGAGCGGGCGCTCTTCTGCCCGGCTTGCGGGCTTATGGAATATCCCAAAATCTGCCCGGCCGTCATCGTCGCCATTTCGGATGGAGACAAGCTGCTCATGGCGAGAAATGTAAACTCGCAAACAGGCAGCTATGCGCTGATTGCGGGCTTTGTGGAAATAGGGGAGAGTTTCGAACAGGCAGTGCGGCGCGAAGCCATGGAGGAAGTGGGCGTGCGGCTGAAAAATATCCGCTACTATAAAAGCCAGCCGTGGAGCTTTTCGGATACCATCATGATAGGCTTTACTGCCGAGCTGGATGGCAGCCCGGATCTGCGCCTGCAGGAAAGCGAGATTGCAGACGCCAAATGGGTGCCGCGCAGCCAGATTCCCCCGGCCAGCAGCCGGATCAGCGTGGGCGGGGAGCTGATCGAAAATTTCCGCCTGGGCCGCATTTAGCAGAATCGCCCGGCATTTTTGGGGGCGCGCTTACAAAATGTGCATTTTTTCCAAATGTAAAAAGGAAATAGGCTCATGCTTGGCGAACTATAAGGGATAATAGGAAAGGCACTCCAAAACGCTTGTGTTTTGGCCCTAAAAATGGTACGATATGAAAAAATACCGGCATTTTCTATTTTTTCTTTATAAAGCAAGGAGGAACGCACTATGAAAATGGTTTTTGCCATCGTAAACAAGGATGACAGCAATGTCGTTTCGGAAGCGCTTACTCAGAACGGTTTCTCTGTGACTAAAATCGCTACCAAGGGAGGTTTTCTCTCGGCGGGCAATACGACGCTCATCATCGGCACGGAGGATGAGAAGGTCGATAAGGTCATTAAAATCATCGAGGAGCACAGCAAGAGCAGAAAAGAGCTTGTTTCCATCGGCTCTATTGGCACGGCAACATATTCTCCCTTCCCTGTGGAAGTGACAGTGGGTGGTGCGACGATTTTCGTACTGCCTGTGGATCGGTTTGAGAAAGTTTGAGATTCGGGGCAGAAAACCCCGGTAAATAAAAAGAGCAGCTATTCGCTGCTCTTTTTATTTACCGACGCTAGCGGAACACCGCCTGCACCAGAACCATATAGAGAATCGTCCCCGCCCCAATGCTCAGCAGCGTATTCTTCCGCCAAAGATGGAGGGCGGCGACAAACACCACCGCAATGGCCTCGGGCAGGCCAAAGGGGTAGGCCGTCACCGAGACGGATTTTAAGCAGTAGACGATCAAAAACCCCATGATGGCAAAGGGCAGATACCTCCCCAAAAAAAGCACAAACCGGGGCGTAGGCTTATGCGCGGGGAAAAGCAGAAATGGCGCGGCGCGCAGCAGCAGAGTGCCCAGCGCCATCACCCCGATTAAAACAAGCATCTGCCAAAGGGGCATTTGTGCGCTCATTTCCATTTTCCCTCCTCTCTTTTTTCCATGGGTTTGCGCACCAGCGCAAGCAGCAAAAGGATACTCGCCATGGAGGGGATCATGAAGTTTTCCGCCCCAAAGAGGAGCAGGCAGGCCAGCGTGCATGCAACTCCTGCCACCGCCGCCAAATGCCCGCGCCCGCTGCGCCATTGATCGAGAAAGATGACCACAAACAGCGCCGTCATGACAAAATCGATTCCCGCCGTATCAAAGGGCAGAATGCTTCCCGCCACTGCCCCAAGCAGGGAGCCCAAAATCCAGTACATGTGATCTAGAAAAGTGATCCAGAAAATAAAGGGCTTTCTCTCTATCCCTTCCGGGGTGGGCGTTGCGCTGATGAGGGAGAAGGTCTCATCTGTCATTCCAAAGATCAGATAGAACCGTGCAGCGCCCATGCCGCGGAATTCCTCCAGCATGGCGATGCCATAGAAAAGATAGCGCGCATTGACCACAAGCGTCACCAAAAACGCCGCAACAGGGTCGAACGCGGCCGTCAACAGGCTGACGGCCACAAACTGCATGGAGCCGGAATAGATGAGCAGGCTCATAAGCAGAATCACAAGCGGGCAAAGCCCCTTGCTGGCAGCCAGGATGCCATATGCCATGCCCAAGAACAGATAGCCCGCCAGCACCGGAACAGTATGCGGAAACGCCGCGCGCAGCGCCGCGTGCTGGCCTGGGGAAATTTTTTCTTCTCTCATGCGCCCTCCTTGCGGGCTTTGCCCGCGGGCAATATTTTAGCATATTTTCTCCGGCCATCCAAACCTTTTGTGCTTTTTGCAAAAAAAGCCGGCGCGCACATGCACACCGGCCTTTGCCCTTTAGTTTCCGCATTCGACGCTGATCGCGTTAAAGACTGTAAGCAGATCCGAAACTTTCAGTTCCTGCTTCTCTCTGCCCGCCCTATCCTCCACAATGGCGCCGCCATGCATCATGATGAGGCGGGAGCCGTACTCCACAGCATATTTCAGGTTGTGCGTCACCATGATGGTAGTAAGCTGTTTTTCCCGCACCAGCTCATCCGTCAGCCGCATGACATTTTCCGAGGATTTGGGATCCAGCGCCGCCGTATGCTCATCCAGCACCAGAATATCGATGGGCGTCATGGTGGCGAGCAGGAGCGCAAGAGCCTGCCTCTGGCCGCCCGAAAGCGCGCCCACCTTCTGGTTCAGCCGGTTTTCCAGCCCCAAATGCAGCCGCTCCAGCCGCTGCTGATACTGGCCGATGCGCCGCTTCTCCACGCCCCAGGAAAGGCCAAAAGGCTTTCCTTTGCGATCTGCCAGCGCCATATTTTCCAGCACCGTCAGGCTCGGGCAGACACCTTTTGAAGGATCCTGGAACACGCGCCCCATTCTCGCGCTGCGGCGATGCTCCTTCTGCCGGGTGATATCCTCCCCCGAAAGCAGGATGCGCCCGCTATCCGCCGCGACGCTTCCGCAGAGAATGTTGAGCAGCGTGGTTTTTCCGCTGCCGTTGCTGCCTACGATGGAGAGAAATTCCCCTTTTTGCAGCTCCAGATTGAAATTTTGGAACACCACTGCCGCATCCGGCGTGCCCGGGTGGAATGTTTTGCAGATAGAATCAAACCTTAGCATTGCTTTTCCTCCTGAAATTATTGGAGATGAGCACTGCCGTAAACAGCACGGCCATGAGCAACTTGAGGTAATTTGTGGGCAGGCCAAGCTGCATGGCAATGGCAAGGCATGCCTTATAGATGCAGGCGCCAAGGATGGCGGAAGTTGTACTCTTCATGATGCGGATGCGCCCAAACAGCGTGCGCCCGATGATGACAGAGGCCAGCGCCATGACGACCATGCCCGTGCCGCTGCTGATATTGGCGCTTTCCGCCTGCTGGGCCAAAACGCAGCCCGAAAGCGAAACCAGCCCATTGCCCAGCGCAAGGCCCAGGATTTTATGGCTGCCCTGATCTTTGCCAAGGGAGGTGACAAAGCTCTGGTTGTCCCCCACTGCGCGCAGCAGCAGGCCAGATTTGGTTTTTAAATACCAATCGATCAGGAGCTTTACCATGAGGACGCAGATCAGGCCGATGATGACTACCCGATGGCGGTACAGCCCCTGGGGAAGCAGCGCCGCAAGGCCGCTGTTGAAAATCGTGGGCATATCGTAGAAGGGCAGAACCGCTTTTCCCGCCGTAATCACCAGGTTGACCGACCATAGGGCCGTCATGGTGAGAATTCCCGAGAGCAGATCGGTAATTTTACACTTCACATGCAGCACGCCGGTGATGCACCCTGCCGCCATGCCGCAAAGCAGCGCCACAAGGCAGGCCAGCAGAGGGTGCGCCCCTGCCCCGATCATGGCCGCCGCAATGCAGCTGCCCAGCGGAAAGCTGCCGTCCACCGTGAGATCCGGAAAATCCAGAATGCTGTAAGTGATATAAACGCCCACAGCCATGATACCGTAGATGAGCCCTTCTTCAAAAATATTCTCCAAAAGGCCGCCAATGACTGTAAGATTCATGCTTCCTCCTTCCTTTTCCCAGGCGCCAGGCAGGCCGGAGCCTGCCCACGCGCGCCATTATGCGCCCTGGGAAACCTCGGCCGCATGGGCATATTCCTCGGGCAGTTCCAGCCCCAGAGCCTCCAGCACGGCCTGGTTATACACTGGCGCGCTGGCCTCGATGACCAAAACTTCCATCTCTTCCGGCTTTGCTTCGCCCTTCAGCACCTTTGCGGCCATGCGCCCCGTCTCTTTTCCCAGCTCCACATAGTCGAGAGATTCGGATGCCAGGCAGCCGTTTTTCACCTGCTCCTCTTCCGAACCAAAGACGGGAATGCCCGCTTCCTCTGCCTCGTGCAACACAAGGCTTAAGTTGTTCACCACATTGTTATCCGTAAAGTTATTGATG
Organism: uncultured Eubacteriales bacterium; assembly: GCA_900554725.1. GTDB lineage: Bacteria > Bacillota > Clostridia > Christensenellales > Christensenellaceae > QANA01. Next base: position 5,429 of record USII01000016.1, on the reverse strand, counting down.
CAATCCACGCCTTCGGCGGCCAGGGAGGCCGCGGCCGTGCCCACTTCGGATGCGCTCGTCACGCCTATGGCCCGAATTTCAAAGCCATAGGAGGGCGCCAGCTCCTCAAACTTTTCAAGATGCGCAATCGAATTGGGCTCGCTTGTGGTATAGATGATGCCAATGCTCTTGGCATCGGGCAGAAATGCGCGGATCATCTGCATCTGCCCTTCCAGGTTCAGGCTGTCGGCCGTGCCAGTGGCCACAGAACCGGGAGCCTCCATGCTCTGCACAATTCCCGCAGCAACAGGGTCTGATACAGCCGAAAAGATGACGGGCGTCTGCGTCTCCCGGGCCGCGCTATAACACGACATTGCTGCCGGCGTCGCGATGCCTACCAGCATATCGCAGCCGCTGGTCACCATATTTTTGGCCTGCATATCCGCATTGGCCGCCTCGCCCTGGGCATTTTGGAACTCGATGGTGAGGTTTTCCCCCTCGATAATGCCCTGCTCCTCCAGGCCCTGAAGAAAGCCATTATAGCAGTTATCCAAAGAAGGGTGTGCCGCATACTGGATCACGCCTATCCGGTAGCCCTGGGCCTCCTGGCTGGGCGCAGGCGCCTCTTGCTGGGCGCAGGATGCGAACAACAGCGCCGCGCAAAGCAGCAGGGATGCGATGGTCGAAAACTTTTTCATTTTTTTGCCTCCTAAAAGATAAATTTTTGCCGGAGGCAATAAAAAACTCTTGCCCCCATAACAGGGACAAGAGAAAATACTCCTGCGGTGCCACCCAGTTTGGCGCATGCGCGCCCACTCAATTCACACAATCATGCGATACCTTTGCTAACGGAGGTGTTGCTCCGTCTCCCCTACTGATGCCCTGTGGGGCATGTTTGGTTCGCCCTCGCAAGCCCATTCGGCCTTCTCCCCTTTGCCGCATTCCCACCATCGGCGGCTCTCTACAAAAGCTTTGAAAGCGTACTCTTCTTGCTCATCGGTTTATTTTAGGGATAGTGTAATCCCAAAACGGCGATTTGTCAACATCTTTTTTCCTCTCCGCATATTATATGCAAAAAAGAGGCAGGCGCCACATATTTTCTATTTTGCGCCGAAAAAGGGCCTCTCGATACAGTGTTTTGCTTTTCCGCTTGCCGTAGGCGCGCCTGCGCGCACATAAAAAAGGAGCCCGAAGGCTCCTTTTTCTGTTTTTTTAATCCACCATCTGGGAAATATCCTCTTTGCCATAGCCATAGACATTGCGGTATTTATACACCAGAAAAGCGCACAGGCCAAAGGCGATAACTTCTCCTACGGGAGTTGCCATCCACACGCCGTTTAACCCAAAGGCATAGGAGAAGACGACCGTCAGCACCACGACGAGCACAAGGTTTCTCGTCACCGAAACGATGGACGCCACTTTTCCGTTGGAAAGGGCGGCGAACATGCCGGATGTCGCGATGCCAAAGCCGCTGAAGAAGAAGCTCAGGCAGTAGATATGCAGCCCATCGTAAATGATTTTAAACAGCTCCGGCTCTTTGGATTCCAGAACAAAGATGCTGATGAGCGGCTTTGCGAACACCAGGCAGATGACCACCGTCAGGCAGCTCATGACTGTTAAAAAGAGAATGCTGTATTTTACAAGCCGCCTTAACATGGCATGATCCTGATTGCCGTAGTTATAGCTGTAGACCGGCGCAATGCCGTTGCTAAAGCCGATGAACATGGAAACCAGAATATACCCCAGGCCTCCAACGACCGCCTGCGCCGCGACGCCATCATTGCCGATAAGGCGGAGCATCGTCGCATTGACGATAAAACTCGTGACACCCATGGCCACATGGTTGAGCATTTCGGATGCGCCGTTTTTGCAGGAGTGCCCGAGCAGATATCCCCAGTCTTTGGAGGGCTTTGCAAAATGCACGGCGTGCTTTTTATTTATATAGAAACAAAGCCCCAGAATGCAGGTGGCAAGATCTCCCATGGCTGTGGCCAGCGCAACGCCCATGACCTCCAGCCTCAGCACGACGATGAACAGATAGTCGAACAGGATGTTCATCGCTCCGCGCAGCAGCGTGCTGATTAGCCCCATTTTTGGGGCGCCGCTTGTCACATAAAAAAACTCGAAGATGGGCGAGAGAATTGCGAGGGGTGTCGTCCCGACTGAGATGTTTCCATAGACCACGCAGTAGTGCATGATGCTTTCATCCGCCCCCAATGCGCGCATGATGGGCTCCATAAAGATTACGCAGGGCAACACCACCACCGCGGCGACCAGCATGGCCATAATACATACGCAGGAAAAATCCCTGCGCGCCTCTTCGGGTTTTCCTTCGCCGATTTTCTTTCCCGCAATCGCTGCGCCTCCCGTCGCAAACATGATGGCAATTCCCCATACGCCGATGACGAGGGGGAAGCAGATATTGACTGCAGAGAGGGCTTTTTTTCCTACAAACTGGGAAACGAACAGGCCGTCATCTACCGATTTAAAAAGCGCCATAAAGAGCGACATCGCCATTGTCGGCAAAACAAAGCGAATCAGCGGCCAAAATTTAAATTTTGTAGCGATCCGGTTATCTGCCGCAGAAACGCCGGTCGGCGCCTCCTGGATCGCTTCCAATTGATTGTCCATTTTAACCTCTACTTTCTTCTCAATTTCAACAGCCAGCACTTCCTACATTATCAGAGCGCAAAACCATTGTCAAGAAGCCGCCGCATGGATTTGCGCAAACTTGATTTTCCGCGCACTTGACACGCCTTTTTTCCCGCCTTATATTTTTACTGGATGCACAATTTTTAAGCCAAGGAGGCTTTTATGCTGGAAACCATCGTAAGCATCATCCGCCAGGCGGGCGCCCTGCTTTTAAGCGCCCATGCCAAAGAGCGGGATATTTCCTCAAAAGAGGGGAAGGCCAACTTTGTCACCAAATACGATATTGCGGTACAGCAGTTTTTGCAGCAGCGCCTGCAGGCGGCGTTTCCCTCGGCCGCTTTTCTGGGCGAGGAGGGCGGGGCCTCCCAGCTGAAAAAAAGCGGAGATACCTTTATTGTAGACCCCATCGACGGCACGACCAATTTCATCACAGATTACCGCCACAGCAGCATTTCCATCGGGCTGGCGCGGGATGGGCAGATGTATGCCGGCGCGGTATATAACCCTTATCTGGATGAAGTGTTCTCGGCAAAGAAGGGAGAGGGGGCCTTTTTAAACGGAGCGCGCATCTGCTGCGGCAACCGCCCTCTCTGCGAAGGCACTGTGGGCTTTGGGACATCCCCCTATCACCCGGATTTATGCGATGCTACTTTTGATCTGCTCAAGGCGCTATACCGCGCTTCTCTGGATATCCGCCGCAGCGGCTCGGCTGCTCTTGATATCTGCTATGCTGCCGCCGGGCGCACGGCGCTGTTTTTCGAGATGGTGCTGGAGCCCTGGGATTACGCCGCCGCATCCATCATCGCGGCTGAGGCAGGCGGCCTTTGCACGCAGCTGGATGGTTCTCCCATCACTCTGGAAAAGGGGTGCTCTATCCTCGCGGGCAACCCTGCTGCCCGGGCAGATTTTTTCGCCCTGGCCGCGCAAAGGGCTTAGGCGCCGCTTCTTCCAAGGGCAAACACGCCATATCCATATAAAAGAAAGGAGCTTATTATGCCTAAAAAAATTCTAGCAATTTTAGCCACCGCCCGCACTGGCGGCAACACCAACGCCCTGTTGGAGCACTGCGCCAAAGGCGCAGAAGAGATGGGCGCGCAGGTGGAAGTTCTTCCCATCGGCACCGCAAAAATTGCGGGCTGCCTTGGCTGCGATTTCTGCCGCAACAATCACACCCTCTGCATACAAAAAGACGATATGCAGCCCCTCTATCAGAAATTGCAGGAGGCAGATGCTGTTGTGCTGGCCTGCCCGGTATATTACGGCAGCTATACCGCCCAGCTGAAAGCGTTTATCGACAGGCTCTACTGCCTGACGGAAAAGCGGCCAAAGAAATGTGCGCTGCTGCTCACCGCCGGCGGCGGGGCCGGGGAGAACTGCGCGTGCGCCATCTCTTCCTATCAAATTGCGGCCCAATACCTAAATTGGCAGGATCAAGGCTATGCCCTGGCCGACCAGGTGGATACCCCAGCCCAGGTGCACGCCCACCCTGCCTGTGCTCAGGCCTACCGGCTGGGCAGGGCGCTGGCGCAGTAAAAAGACAAAAAAAGGGCAGAGCGCTTTCTCTGCCCTTTTTTATATGCCGCACACTTCTCAATGCGCCACATAGATGCTGCCCTCCAGGATGCGCCGGGCCGTTCGGATGACAGCCGCGCTTTGCAGGCTATCCCCCTGGGCTTGCAGCATCAGCGGAAGCACGCCGCTCAGGTTCCCGATGCGAAGCTCCTCCTGCTCCGCCCTTGCTCCAAGGGCCTCCTGCACGGTTGTGCCTGGGATTTTCGCCGCTGCCCCAAGGGCGATGGCCGTGGTGATGGGAAAAGCTCTGTGCAGCTGCCCCATGCAGAAACACCGCGCCAGAATATCCATCTCCTCCGCCTGAATGGGTGTTCCATCCAGCGCGCGGCAATCCTTTGCCCCCTGCACCAAAACTACATCGGGAACAGCGGGGGAGAGGCGCTCTGCATCCTGCCAGCGCTGCACAAGGCCACAGCGCTGCGCAGCCTGGCCGCGCACTGCCATCAGCTTTTCTAAGAGCTCAGCATTCCCGCCAATCTCAATTCCCTCCGTGCCCTTAAGCCCGAAATCCTCTGCTCGCAAAAAGACGGCGGCCCCTCCCGCATCTACAATGCTGCCCAGCACTTTTTTCCCATCGGGCAGGAGAAATTCCTCCCTTTCCTTTGAGGTGGGAAGGGGCTTTCCCGTCACCGCCTCGCCGGGGCCGAAAAAACGCACGAGGATGGGCGCGCCCGTTCCCGGCACACCGGCGATGCGGGCATCTCCATAGGGGTCAGGGCGGCCGTTCTCTGTGGGCGCAACCTCCTCTATCAACCTTTTCGTATTGGTATTATAGATGCGAACCAGCGTTTCCGGACGGGCGGGCTGTACAAGCCCCTCCTCTATGGCAAAAGGGCCGATACACGAGGAGATGTTGCCGCAGTTCACATTTTCCGAGACGCTGGCCTGCCCAATGCCCACCTGGAAGAAGGTATCATCCACATCCACCCCCGGCCTTTTAGAGGGCGCTACTACCGCAATTTTGCTGGTAGAGGAAACCGCGCCGCCCATGCCATCTATCTGCTTGGGATCGGGAGATCCCATAGCGGATAAAAACAGTTCCCTCCAGAGCGCCCGGTCTTTTGGAAGATCCTTCTCATGGAACATGAGAGCCTTGCTTGTGCCCCCCGCATATAGAAGCAGGGGTATTTTCTTATTTCCATTTCGCACACTTCTTTCCAAAGCGCCTCCCCAAAAAGGGCGCGCTCAAAGAGGATTCCCCGCCATTGCCGGGCGTTTTCCACAGC
>USII01000015.1 GCA_900554725.1 uncultured Eubacteriales bacterium | reverse complement strand
TACACTAGATCGCTCGTCGGCAGCGTCAGATGTGTATAAGAGACAGCTTTTTCGCCCGCGCAATCGCCGCCCCTCTTACGCTCTGGGCGTCATCATTACAACGGCAAAGCTCTTCGGCCTTGCCCTGCTTGTTTTTATCGTGGCGGGAATCGGCGCGGTGTTTGGCGTTGCCAATGCATACCTTGGCACAACACCGGATCTGGATTTGGAAGTGCTTGCGGATAACGCTCTTACTTCCTATATCTACGATGGAAACGGAGAGCTTATCACCACCTATTCCGGAACGGAAAACCGCGAATACGCTACGCTGGATGAAATCCCGCTGCAGTTGCAGCAGGCCGTGATTGCCGTAGAGGATGTGCGTTTCTATCACCATAGCGGGATCGATTTAAAGCGCATCCTGAGTTCCTTTGTGGGCAATCTCTCTTCGGATACCACCAGCGGCGGCTCGACAATCACCCAGCAGCTTATAAAAAATCAGCTGCTTTCCCCTGAGCGCTCCTATAAGCGCAAAATTCAGGAGGCAAATCTGGCGCTGCAGCTGGAGCAGCAATACTCAAAAGATCAGATCCTGGAAGCCTATCTCAATACCATCCCGCTGGGCGGCACGATCTATGGTGTAAAAGTCGCGGCTAAGGATTATTTTGGCAAGGAGCTCAATGAGCTGACGCTGCGGGAATGCGCCTGCATCGCCGGCATCACACAGTACCCTTGGCTCTATAGCCCCCGCCGCGCCTACTATGTCACGGGCAATGTAGAGGCGCTAAACAGCCGCATTGAAACGGTTCTCCGCCGCATGTATACGGCGGGCTATATCTCTCTTGAAGAGATGAACGAAGCGCTCAACGATGAATTTACCGTTCTGGAAGAGAGCAGCACCTCACAAATCTACGATATGCCCCACTTTGTGGAATATGGCGTTTACGATGTTGTGACGCACCTTCTGGAACAAAGAGAGCTGGAGGATACCACGCAAAACCGCGCGGCCATCGAAAACGAGCTGCGCACCAAAGGGTATTCCATCTACCTTACCGTAGATCCCGATGTACAGCACAAGTTGCAGGATACCATCTCCAGCTACGACGGTTACTATCAGTTTAGGGGGAGCGACAGCGTCATCGAAGAAACAGCTTCGGATGGTTCTATCATTGAAATCCGCCAGCCGCAGGCTGCGGCAGTTGTGCTCGACCAGCAAACTGGGCAGATTAAGGGCATTGTGGGCAGCAGGGATGTTCCCACCACAAGGAGGTCGCTCAACAGGGCCTACCAGAGCCGAATGCCCGTCGGTTCCTCCATCAAGCCGCTTGCCGTCTATGGGCCCGCGTTTGATCTGGGGCTTGGGCTTGGAAGCGTCATTCCAAATATCCCGGCCCGCATCGACGGCTGGAACACAGAGGAAGGCTATCCCGTCACCAGCAACGGCACCTACGGCCCCGCAACCATACGAAGGGGTATTACAAGTTCTTGGAATATTGTCGCAGCGCGCACGCTGGTGGATTATGTTGGCCTGGAAACTTCCTATAACTATCTCATGGATCTCGGCATCAGCCCGGAGGCTATCAACAAGGATGGCATTGGCCTGGCCCTTGGCACAAGCGGCATCTCCACTCTGGAAATGGCCGGGGCCTATGCCTGCATTGCCAATGGAGGCGAATACCGCGAGCCCCTCTCCTTTACCCAGGTTCTGGATAATGATGGAAATGTCCTTCTGGATGCGGAACAGGTGCGGGATGTCCGCCAAGTCTTCAAGCCTTCCACGGCCTTTATGCTGGTTGAGGCGCTGAAAAACGCAGTGCAGTCGGGCACAGGTACCAATGCCCAGATCAGCGGCTTTACCGTCGCCGGAAAAACAGGCACGGTGCATAGCAACCGCGGCGCTTTCTTCGCCGGAATCACCGGCCACTATACCAGCACCCTCTGGATAGGCCACGACGGCTATAAGAGCATGAACGGCGTGTATGGAAGCAGCGCTGCAAGGCTCTGGCAGCGGTATATGAAGGCCATTCTCGAGGGCAAAGAGGATAAAGCCATCCTCGAAGGCAGCGCATCCGATTACGGCGTAACGCGCTATACTGTCTGCGGCGTTTCTGGCTTAAAGTGCACAGATGCCTGCAGCGCAGATACTTTCCATTCGCCCGTCACCGATTATTTCGCCGTCGGTGATGCGCCAACGCAAACCTGCAATATGCATGGCTCTACTGTAATGTGTGTGGAGGGTAATTGTGCCCCCGGCCCCTATTGCCCTGAAACTTCCCTTCAGAGCGCCAGCGGCGTCATTATTCCAGAGGGCAGCCCCTATGCCTTGCTCAGCCAGGAAACCCTGCTTAGCCTTTTCCCCAATCTGGCTTCCGCATCCCCTGTGACAGATGAAAATGGAAATACCATTGCCACAGGAACCTGCCCTGTGCATACGCCGGAATGGGCCCTCTCTCAGGCGGATATCGAAACCGCCACAACAGAGGCCAATGCCGCCATTGCAGAGGTTCAGAGCTTCCTGCAGACAGAGGCAAGCCGCCTCAGCCAGACGCAGCGCTCGCGCCTGCAAACGCTGATTAGCGCAGTGCAAAGCGCGATCAACGCAGATCCGGCAACAAAAACTGCCGCTGCGATTCAGGATGCAACCAGCAACCTATTGGCCGTGAAACGCGAAATTCAAGCTTCGCTGCCAGATGAGGAGCCCTCTCCGGAACCCTCGCCATCTCCAGGGGATTCCGGCAGTGCGGAGCCTTCTCCAGGGCCCTCGCCAACTTCTTCTGAATCCGAGGGTCCAGCATCTTCTCCAGGTTCGCCCTAAAAAGGCGCTTGCCGGGGAAACAACAAAGGCCGCAGCAACTGCTGCGGCCTTTTTATAGTAAATAGCATCTCCCCAGATCTTGGCTTATTCCGGGAAAAGCTGCACGGGAAAAGTATTTCTCTCCTGGCGTACAGGATTAAAGAGCCTTCGGCCCGCTTATGCAGGCTTTTCCCTCTTTTGATGGGCCCTTCTTCATAATGCGGCGCATAAAAAAGCGGGCTTTCTGCCCGCTTTTTCCCATCCTCTTTTACTGTAGCCCCAGCAGCTCTGCCGCCTTTGTGAGAATCGTCTGCTCAGATTGGGCGTCTGCCGCATCGTCATACTGCTCATTGGGCACAACGCCATTGCCGTCTACCTCCGTGCCTCCCGCAGTGCAATATCTGCCCGTCACGAGTTTTACAACATTGCCCGTAGAGGGCACTTCAAAAAAGGAAGTCTGCACAGCACTGCCTTTGGTCTTTTCTCCAAGCACTGTGGCGCGCCCCTGCTCCTGAAGGGCCGCAGCAAACACCTCGCTCACACCCTCTGTTTCCTCGTCCACCAAAAGCACAATGGGCTCATCGTAGCGCACATCTCCAGAGGATTTCCAGGAGTTTCCCTGTTTCTCCCTTCCCATGACATGGGCAATCTCCCCTTCACCCAGCAGCATATCCGCAATTTCCATCGCCTGGCTGATGTTGCCGCCCTGGTTTCCCCGCAGGTCTATCACCATCGCCTGGGCGCCTTCCTGTTGGAGAGAGGAAAAGGCTTTTTCAAAATCGCTTACACTGTTTCCTGAAAACTCCACAATATTGACATACCCAACCTTCGCATTTATCATATCCGTCATGACAAGCTGCAGTTCGCTCACTCTTCTTGGCAGCTCCAGCTGTTTTGTTTCCGCACCCGATTGAACCGTAATCCGCGCTACAGTCCCTTCAATGCCGCGAATTCTGCCCAGCACGCCATCCAGGTCCATCATCCTCGTATCCTTATCGTCGATAGAGAGAATCTGATCCCCAGGCACAATCCCCGCATCATAGGCCGGAGTATCCGGGAATACCTGCTGCACAATGGGATAATTTTCCCCATCCTTCCTTAACATCATGCCAAGGCCAATATAGCTTCCTTCGCTCTTTTCGTCAAAATACCTGTAATCCTCCTCGGTATAAAAGGCGGAATGGCCATCTCCAAGGTATTCTATCATGCCAGATAGCGTGCCCTCCAAAAGCTCTTCCGGCTCCACCTGGCGGATATAGTATTCATCCACAATATCCTTAACCTTTTCCAGCTCAAAGTATTTCATGAGTTCCTCATAGCTTTGGCCTTTTAGGTATAGTTCCCCGCTCTCTATACTTCTCGTAGTGAAATAATAAGTGAGCAGCGAGGCAATCAGCGCCGTGCAAAGCACCGCAACAACCACCAGATAGGTGACTTTCTTTCGTTCCATCAATCTGCCTCCCGTCTTAATTCCTCTATCCTAGACGATTTGCCGCTTCTTGTCAAATAAGCGCGAAGCCGCGCCAGATCTTCCAAATAAACCTGCCTCAGTTTTGGGTTATAGAGAACGCTGGCCGGGTGATAAAGCGCAAAAAGAAAACCTTTCCCATAGCTCAGGGCTTTTCCATGAAATTGGCCGATTTTCGCCTTCTCCCCCATCAATGCCTGCAAGGCTATATTCCCAAGTGTCAAAATCAATTCGGGCGATATGGCAGCAATTTCAGCCTCCAGATAGGGTGCGCAGGCTGCAATTTCAGCTTTGGTAGGCGGCCTGTTGGCGGTTGTACCCTTTTTCCCTATGCGCACAGGGCGGAACTTTACCACATTCGTCAGGTAGAGCGCCGATCGTGAAATCCCTGCCTCTTTTAAGAATTCATCCAGATTTCTGCCCGCCTTTCCCACAAAAGGGCGGCCAGCCAGCACTTCCTCCCGGCCGGGCGCCTCTCCGATCACCATGATCCTAGCTCCGGGATCTCCGTAACCCAAAACAAGCTCCCCCTTTTTGGGCACGAGCTTTTTCAGTTCTTTATACTGGCTGGAAAGGCTCATGTTCTTCTCCCTCCAGCACGCGTTTTATTATCTTAAAATCCTCCCAAGCATCCCGCTTGAGCTGTGGGTTGCGCAGCAGCGCAGAGGGATGATAGGTGGGAATCAGGGCAAAACCCTTGCGCCAGAACACCTGCCCATGCAAGCGGGTGATTCCCCGCTTCTCCCCAAGCAGATTCTGACAGGCGATGCGCCCCAGCAGCACAATGACGCGCGGCCTGATATAGCGCACCTGCTCCCGAAGATAGCCAATACACGCCTGTGCATATTCTGGCCTGGGATCTGCATTATAGGGCGGGCGGCATTTTACGATGTTTGCAAGGTATACATCCTGGCGGGCTAGGCCGATTGCGGCGATCATCTTGTCCAAAAGCTGGCCGGCAGGGCCAACAAAAGGACGGCCGGTGCAATCCTCTCGCTCGCCCGGCCCTTCCCCTATGAGCATCAATCCGGATTTTGCGCTGCCCTCGCCAAAAACGACGCTTTTTCGCGTCCTAGCCAGCGCGCAGGCCTGGCAAGCCTGCGCCGCCTCATAGACTTCCCGAAAGCTCCGATACATCTTCTGCTCTCCCAAAATTTGCTTCCATATTTATTATAGCAGAAAAGATGCCTAAAGCAAAATCAGCCGGAGCAGAAAGAGAAGCAGAACGCCCGGAAGCCCCAATACCCCTACAATGAGCGCATTTACAGGGGTCAGAGCAATTCCAATAGAAAAATGTTCCAAAACAAGGTTGAGAAGCGCCAGAACCACGCCTCCCAGAACCGAATTAAAGAGGAGGCGCAAAAGCCATTTTGTGCAAAGCAGGAACTTTCCCACCAAATAAAGCAACGCCAACCCGATGGCAAAGTAAACCACCGCCTGTATTTCCAACGCCTTTCCTCCCGCTTTTTCCCCGCCTGCTTCCTATGCCTGTTCTTTTTGCATGTTCATTTCCCGCACTGTGCTCTCATGCAATTTTTCTTCTCTCATTTCCTGCCGAAGCAACCCCAGCAGATACAGGTATTTCTTCTTTGCAGCCTCCAGATCGTAAATCGCAAAATCCACCAGCGCCGGATCAGAAGCATGGTTTAAAAATTCCTCTGCTGCTTTCCATGCCGCCAGAGCTCTTTTTGCCTCCTCTTTGAGCCTGCCATCTTGTCTTGCCGTTTTGTTTTCCAACATAAAAAATCACCTGCACTATTATATTTTCCTTACAGGTGATTCTTTCCATTTTTTTGAAAAATATTCTCTTTAAAACTCGGTGCGCCCTTCGATGGATTTCATCAGCGTCACATCGTCTGTATACTCCAGTTCGCCTCCCACCGGAACGCCATGTGCAATGCGCGTCACTTTAATGCCAAGGGGCGTGAGCAGCCTGGAAATATAGACGGCTGTTGCCTCCCCCTGCACATCTGGATTCGTCGCCAAGATCACTTCCCTCACACCGCTTTTTACGCGTTCCAGCAGCTCCTTAATGCGCAGCTCATCCGGGCCGATGCCATCCAGCGGCGAAATCGTTCCCCCAAGCACATGATAAACGCCCCGATATTCTCCTGCACGCTCGATGGCCATCACATCCCGCGCGTCCCGCACAACACAAATCGTGCTGCTATCCCTATCCGTATCCTCGCAGATGTAGCATGTTTCCCGATCCGTCAAGTTTCCGCATACTTTGCAGTAGCGCACGGAAAGCCGTGCCGCATAGAGATCCTGCGCAAATGCCTTTACCTCTTCAGGCGGCATTTGAATGACATGATATGCAAGCCGCGCCGCGCTTTTCGGCCCGATTCCCGGAAGCCGCGCAAACCATTCGGCCAGCTTGTTCATGGCCTCGATCGCAAACATCCCTAAAACAACCCTCCAAGATTCATACCACCCGTAGCTTTGGCCATCTCCTCTTCCGAGAGCTGATCTGCCTTATCCATCGCCTCATTTACCGCTGCAATAATGAGATCCTGCAGCATTTCAATATCTTCGGGATCCACAACTTCTGGAGCAATTGTAAGGCCCTTTAAGACTTTCTTGCCCGAAACAACCGCGCTTACCACGCCGCCGCCCGCGCTGGCCTCCACTTCCTTGTTTTCCAGTTCCTCCTGGATCCGCGCAATATTCGCCTGTATTTTCTGCGCCTGCTGCATCATATTCTGCATTCCCCCGCCCATGCCCGGGCGGAAGCCGCCGCTTCTCTTTGCCATAATGAGCTCCTTTCCTTTCATGGTCGTTTCAGTCTATTATATCAATCCTATCTTCCTGATACAACTCTTCCTGTCCCTTTTGTTCTGCAATCTCCAAAACAATCCTGCACCCCATCTTTTCCATCAGCATCTTTTCAATTTCCGCCTTCAGGCCGCTTCCCTCCAGCAACCGCAGCATGGATGGATTCCCCCCCTCTAAAAGCAGCTTCCCCTGCTTCAAAGCCACCGGCTGAAGTCCGCCGAAAAAAGGTTTTGTACTCGGATTTTTTTCGCAGTATTCCATCACAGCTTCCCAGGCTTCGCCTTTCGTAATTTCCTCTTTCTTTTCCTGGGCAGCCTCGCTATCTATCGTTTCCGCCTTTTGCTCTATCGCTTTTTTCTCGCCGCGCACGCCTTGGGCTGGCGCTGGCTGCTTTTCCACCACGGGCCTTTGCAGGCCGCTCTGCTCCAGCCTGGCCAGCTGCTGCTCCAGCCTCTGAACGCGATATTCCAGCGCCGAGGCATCCTTCTCCCCTTCTGGAAGCAAGAATCGCAGCACAGCACTTTCCAGCACAATTTCCGGCCTTGCTGCAAAACGAATATTGCCCTGAGCGGCAGAAAATATTTCTACACCGCGCAGCAGCGCCTTTTTCCCAAGCATCTCAGACGCCTGCCAAAGCGGGCTCTGTTCTCCCCTTTCCTCCACGGCATCCAGCAGCATCCGATGAAAGCATTCCAATAGCTGCCCCACCAGCACGCCTGCCTCTATCCCGGCATCCAAAATCGCAGTAAGCTGTGCAAGGGCGGCCTTATCATCGTATTCTGCCATCGCGCCAACCAGCGCGTATAGTGCCGTATACCCGGCATGCCCCAGTACTTCAGAGACGATTTGCTCTGTAATTTCCTCCCCAAAAGAACAGCATTTATCTAAAATGGTAAGGGCATCGCGCAGCGCGCCCTCCGAAGCCGCCGCAATCTGCAGGAGTGCATTTTTCTGCACCCGAATCCCGATCTCCTTTGCCACTTCCTCCAGCCGCGCTACAATATCCTCCTCTCCGATGCGCCGAAAATCAAATCTCTGGCAGCGGGAAAGCACGGTTTTGGGAAGAACTGCCAGCTCGGTTGTCGCCAGAATAAACACCACATGTTCCGGAGGTTCTTCCAGCGTCTTTAAAAGTGCATTGAAGGCCGAGCCCGTGAGCATATGCACCTCGTCTATAATATAGACCTTGTACTTTCCCTTTGCGGGCAGCAGGCCAACTTTATCCCGGATATCCCTGGCATTATCCACGCTGTTGTTCGATGCGGCATCCATTTCGATAATATCGATCATGGCATCCTCCAGCGCCGCTTTGCAGTTCTCACATTCCAGACAGGGCTCCCCATCTTTTGGGTTCAGACAGTTGAGCGCGCAGGCGAGAATCTTTGCCGTGCTGGTCTTTCCCGTTCCCCGAGGGCCGGAAAACAAATAGGCATGGGAGGGTTCGCCCGCGCTCACCTGATTTCTGAGCACTGTCGCCACCACTTCCTGCCCCTTTAAATCCTCAAACCGGCGCGGGCGAAACTGCCGGTATAATGCTTTATGCGCCATTTCTCTCTCCTCAAATTTTCTATTGAAATTATACCAAATTCTGCGGAAAATAGAAAGCCGCAGAGGATTTTCATTTTCTTCTGCTGCAGCAATCCCAGGGATTTCCATATCCTCTTTTTTCCCATGTCCATAAAAAAGGAGAAGCAGCGAATGCCAACGCCACATAAGGAAGTAATTTGAAAATACATCAGTAGCCACAATAATGCCAGGCGGCCATTGTTGTGTAAAAGTTGACATTTGCTTTACTGCAGCAGGGGTGACAGATATTCCCGCCGAACAGAGCATCCTTGCCATGATGAAAAAATACAGGAAAACCGCAGGAATTCCGTTTCGCAGCATAAGGGCAAAAGAATACGGTGCAACTCATTTCACTGAGTTGCACCGCACCTTGAAAAGTTCCTTATGCAGCGTTGCCAAAGAAAGGCAACTTCTTCTTTCTATTCTCCTACATTGGGCGCTCTTTTCCCAGCATGAGCAGAGCCAGCGCTCCCGGCCCGGCGTGCACCCCAATCACTGGGCCAATGTCGATAAGCCAGAACTCATCGAATTCCATGCGTTTCTGCATCTCTTCCTGAAGGATTTTCGCCTGTTCCAGATTATCTGCATGGCATACAACCGCCAGCTCGCGGGAAAGTTTGGGATCATAATTTTTCTCTGCCAGATCCGCCAAATAGCGAATTACTTTCTTTCTTCCCTTCACCTTGTCAAAGGAAACGACCTTGCCTTCTTTTGTAACCGTCAGAATCGGCTTCAAATCCAGCAGGGAACCCATTGCCGTCATGACGGCAGAAAGGCGCCCTGTGCGCTGCAAATGCTTCAGGCTGTCCACTGAAAAAAAGTGCAGGGCATTCAGCTTATGCTGTTCCACCCAATCTTTGATCTCATCCAGGCTCGCGCCCGCCTCTTTCATTTTCTGCGCATGGCAGATGAGCAGGCCGGAGCCCATGGCAATGCCCAAGGAATCCACAATTTCAATGCGCGCATCCGGATAATTTTCCAGCGCGTCTTTTCTTGCGACCTGCGCCAGTTCATAGTGCGCCGAAAGGCTGGAAGAGAAACTGATATACAAAATGTCCTTGCCCTGCTTCAGCTGTTCCTCAAAGAATGCCTGAATATCTGCCGGCGGCCGCGTTGCCGTAGAGGCCTCTGCTCCCGCGCGAAGCTTATCGTAAAACGCCTTAAAATCCGTCGTCCGCCCCAGATCAAACAGCGCCTCTTGCCCGTCGATCGTATAGGGCATAAGAAATACCGGGAGCTGATGCGCATCTGCATACTGGTAGGGGATCTCGGAATCCGAATCCGCCATTACCACAAACTCTCTCATATTTTCCTCCTTGAACATAAAATACTGCGATAAGTGCAGTAAATAATAACCTCATTTATTTGGAAACCCTGCAAATGCGCGCCTGGCGCTCCCGCAGGTAATCCTCAAAGCTCCTTTTTGTGCAGTTTACGATCAGTTCCTGCGGGAACTGCTCGGCTTCCAATTCTTCCAGCGCCGCCCCGAATTCCCCGATGCAAAAACAGTTGTGCGAATCCGTCCCCACCGAAACGCGCACGCCATGCTGCTTGCACAGCCGGATAAATTTCTGGCAATTGGGCCGGCTTCCCTTTCTTGCCGTAAAGGAATGGCCATTTATCTCTATCAGCTTATTCAGCCGCTTCGCCTCCAATACAACCGCCTCAATATCGATTTGAAAAAAAGGGTTCCCCGGATGCCCGATCACATCGATATACGGGTTGTTCAGCGCGCCGATCATCGCATCGGTATCCTGCTTTTCGCCCTGGGAGCAGATGACATTATCGTGCATGGAGGCAATTGCAAACTCCACAAACTGCAAATAGCGCAGCGGTAAATCCACTTCGCCTTTGCTGTTTATGATGTTTGTCTCCGTTCCCCGGTAGATGCGCACTCCATCGTATTCCTGCGGAACATCGCGCAGCAGGCCTACGCATGCCGCAGACTGCACGCCCTCCATGCCGCCGCTGTGATCTGTGACGACAATTCCTTCCAACCCCTTCTTCTTAGCAAACAGAAGGTTTTCCAGCAGCGTCGAATGCGCGTGCCCGGAAAGCACTGTATGTGTATGTGTGTCGATGCGTAAATTCATAATTCCCCTCTTCTAAAGTATGAAAAACCTTTTTGCTTTATTTCCTCTTTCTGTGCTCATTATACACGATACGCCTGTGTTTGACAAATTCTTTCCATCTGTTCCTAATTCCATAAATCTGCTCCCGCAGCAGTTTCCTCTTTCCGGCGGATAGGCAAACAAAAGCCGGCCTTCCAAAAAGCCGGCTTTTGTTTGGCATCTTGATCTTTTCCAGTGGGTGCAGAAATTAGCCCTCTTCCGTTCTCCCACTTGCCCGCTCCTCACGGAGCTTTCCTCTTTCTTTTCGCATATAGTGGAACAAATATTGCTGTGCGATTCCCCCATATACACCAAAATGGCGCGCGGCAAACTCCATAATCTGCCTGTCGCTTTTGGCTTCAAACCCATAAAGCTCGCAAAGCATGCGCCGAATCCATACATCCGCCGGAAAGGCCTCCCTTTTCTGGTATGCAAAAAGCAAGATACAATCGGCCACCTTAGGCCCCACACCCGGAAATTCACAAAGTTCCTTGCGGGCAGAGGGGTAATCCATGTGGAAAAACCGCTGCAAATCATATCCCCCGGCAATTTTCCTTGCCGTAAGCAATACATACTTCGCCCGATATCCCGCCCCACAGGCCAGCAGCTGCTCCTCCCGGAACTGCGCCTTGGCAGAGACATACTTGACCTTTTC
>USII01000014.1 GCA_900554725.1 uncultured Eubacteriales bacterium | reverse complement strand
TTGCCGATCTCCTCGACGATGGTTTCCGTCATAGCGCTGAGCGCCTTCTCTGCATCCTTTTTGGAAAGGTCTGCCTTGGCTGCAATTGCCGCAATCAATTCCGTTTTATTCAACTTCGTGCTCCTCCTTTTTATTATTGCCAGTTCTTCTCCCCTCTTCCTGCCTTGGCAGGCGGGACAAGCACCATGTGCAATTATACACGGCTTTTTTGGCTAATACAAGCCTTTTTCAGTTTTTTTACACATTTTTGCCGCATTCCAAAGGCAATTCTGCTGCTCCAGGGTCATTTTTGCAAGTTCTTCTCCCTGTTCCCTTGCAAAATTTTCCATTTTTTCCACTCGCGCTGCAAATTTGCGGCAGGCGGCGAGCAGCGCAGTTTCCGCATCCACGCCCAGCTTGCGCAACAGGTTTACAGCAGAGAAAAGAAGATCGCCCGCTTCCTCTTCCAGCGCCTCTTTGTGCTCGAGGGAAGAGAGCAGCTCCTGGGTTTCTTCCCGCAGCTTTTCCAACGCGCCGCGGTAATCTTCCCAATCAAAGCCAACTTGCGCCATTTTCCGCTGGAGTTTCTGGGCGCGCATCAGGGCGGGCAGCCCCGAGGGGAGATCCGCAAGGCTTTGGGAAAGAGAACTCTGCTCCTTTTCCCGGCGCTTGATCTCCTCCCAGTTTTTGAGCACCTGCTGGGAATCCTTGGCCTCTGCGCCGGCAAAAATATGCGGGTGCCGCCGGATCATCTTGCGGGATACACCGTCTGTTACGCTAAGAATATCAAAACTGACATGCTCGGAGGCAATCGCCGCGTGCATCACCACTTGCAGCAGCACATCTCCAAGTTCATCGGCCAGGGCGGCGTCATCCTGATTCTCTATGGCTTCCAGCACCTCATAGCATTCCTCGATCAGGCAGGTACGCAGGCTCTCATGCGTCTGTTCCCGATCCCAAGGGCAACCGTTCTCCCCCCGAAGGCGCGCAATCACCCCGCAGAAATCCCGGAAATCATAGCAGGCTTTCTGTTCAAAGCCTGCCTTATCCAGCACCAACACCGTGCTGTAATCCAAATCCTCCTGAGCAGGCAATTGGCAAAGCGCTATCTGGCGGCGCCTGCCCATGCGCACCAGATGGCAGGGCGCATCCGGCGGATAGTAGCGGGAAAGCAGAGAAAAGACATCTGCGGCAAGATAGGCATTATCCAGCTCCGTCACGGCGATGGGTGTTGCGCCGGAAAAACCGCTCTGCTCCAGATCGTAGGCCGGGCAGATTACCGCAGCGCCAGGCTCTATCTGCCCCGCGCACAGGCCCAGCGCTCCCTCGCCACAGCCCAGCCCGGGCAGCACGGATTCCACAAGGCCTTTTTGCTGCATCAGCGCCCGGGCAAAGCGGTTCTGCGCCAGATTTCCCAGCAGGCAGAGGGATGCCTGGGGCATGCCGCGCAGCCGCTCTGCCGCCTGCTCATAGAGGGCATCAAAATCCTCTGCGCTATCGTAGAGGTCGTCCAGCGTTTCAAAGGGGACTTCCTTTTGCCGCAGCGCCTGCGCCAAGGGCACGCATCCCGTCTGCAGCACCAGCTTCTCTGCGCGCAGCATCTCTTCCCATGCCTGCAGGGAGAGGCCTTCCAGCACCCCGATTCCTATTCCAATCAGCTTCATATGAGCCTTCCTTTCTCACCCCAAAAGCGCCTATTTTCTGCCTTCTATTATACTATAAAAAGCGCCCATTTGAAGCCTCGGGCGCGCCTATCCATCAAAAGTTCAAAAAAACAGGCGGTGCAGAGGCTCTGCGCTGCCTGTTTTCCCATATTCCAAGGCCACGGGGCGGCACAGTGCCCCGGCCGGAAGGCTTTAGTACTCCTCTTCCTCTTCCCCTTCGTGAATATCGCTCTTGGGCTTTTCCAGCCCTTCGATTGTGATGCCGTTTTTTTGTGCATAATCCCAAAGGGCCGCGTGGATTGCTTCCTCTGCAAGCAGGGAGCAGGGCACCTTAACCGGGGGAAGGCCATCCAGCGCTTCCATGACGGCCGCATTCGTGACTTTCAGGGCATCCTGTATGCTTTTTCCCTTTACAAGCTCTGTAGCCATGCTGCTGGTGGCCACTGCGGCGCCGCAGCCAAAGGTTTTAAATTTCACATCCCGGATGATGCCGCTATCATCGATATCCAGAAAAATCCGCATAATATCGCCGCATTTGGCGTTTCCCACAGTGCCTACACCGCTGGCGTTTTCTATCTCTCCCATATTTCGGGGGTGCTGGAAATGATCCATCACCTTTTCGCTGTATAAAGACATTTTCTCTCCTCCTACTTCGCGTTTTTCTTTATAAAATCCTCATAGAGGGGCGACATGGCGCGCAGCTGGCCCACAATGCGCTGCACATTTTCCACAACATAATCCATCTCCTGCCGGGTATTTTGTTCGTTGAGCGTAAGCCGCAAGGAACCGTGCGCTATTTCATGCGGCAGGCCAATTGCCAGCAGCACATGCGAAGGATCCAGCGAGCCGGATGTGCAGGCAGATCCGGAAGAGCCGCAGATGCCCGCCATATCCAGCATCATCAGCAGGCTTTCCCCTTCCACAAATCGGAAGCAAAAACTCGTATTGCCGGGCAGCCGATCCTGCGGGTGGCCATTCAGCCGACTATATGGCACTTTTTCCAGCATGGCGCCAATCAGGTAATCCCGAAGCTCGCGCTCTTTGGCAGTGCGCTCGGGCATCGTCTGGAGGGCGATTTCCACCGCCTTGCCCATGCCCACAATGCCCGGCACATTTTCCGTGCCCGCCCGGCGCTTGCGCTCCTGAGCGCCGCCATGAATAAAGGAGCGCAGCTTGAGCCCCTTTCTTATATAGAGAAAGCCGACGCCTTTTGGCCCGTTGAGCTTGTGGCCGCTGGCAGAAAGCATATCGATTTTAAGCTCGTCCACATGGATGGGAACCTGGCCATAGGCCTGCACGGCATCCGTATGGAAGGGGATTCCCGCCTCCCGCGCGATTTGCCCAATCTCCGCAATCGGCTCGATGGTGCCAATTTCGTTGTTGGCAAACATGATGCTGATTAAAATGGTATCCGGGCGGATGGCCTCCTTCACTGCCTGCGGGCTGACTTTGCCATATTCATCCACATCCAGGTATGTCACCTCATAGCCGTTTTGCTCCAGATACTGGCAGGTATGCAGCACGGCATGATGTTCGATTTTGCTTGTGATGATGTGTTTTCCCTTGTTTGAATACGCCTGCGCCGCGGCCTTGATGGCCCAGTTATCCGCCTCGCTTCCCCCTGCGGTAAAGTATATCTCTTCGCTCCGGGCGCCCAGGGAATCTGCGATAATTTTCCTCGCCTTTTCCACTGCGGCATGGCTCTGCTGCCCCAGGCTATAAATGGAAGAGGGGTTTCCATAGTACTGTGTAAAATAGGGCAACATCGCCTCTACTACTTCCGGGCGCGTTGCCGTCGTTGCGGCGTTATCCAAATAAATTAGCTTATCCATTGCGCATCTCCTTTTTAGCTTTCGCACAGGCGCTTTGCAGTGCACTGGGTGTTCTCTCTCAATAAATCGCTCAGGAAAATCTGATCGACCGTTTCGTTGATGCTCTGGCTGATTCTTTGCCAGACATACTTTGTCACACAGGTATCCTCCGCGGCGCAGGGCTCTCCCACCCCAAGCAGCGCCGAACATTCCACAGGGTTGAGATCCCCCTCCAGCGCCCGCAGCACCTCTCCTACCGAGATGCTCTGCGGCGGGCGGGCCAGCCGGTATCCACCGCCCGCTCCCCGGACGCTTTCAATGATCCCTGCCTTTCGAAGCAGGCTCATGAGCTGCTCCAAATAGCTTTCCGAAAGGTTTTGGCGCTGGGCAATGCTGCTGATGGAGACTGCTCCCTCCCCGCCGTTTCCGGCGATATCCACCATGGCGCGCAGCCCATAGCGGCCTTTTGTGGATAATTTCATTTGCCCTCACCTCAATTCCTAGTTTATTACTCGGATATATCATAATACGATTTTTTTTCGCTGTCAATAATCTTGACAAAAATACTAGGTTTTATACTTTCCTTTTTTTCGGGCACTGCTTGTCCCAGAATCAGGCGCCATATCCGCATTATGATTTTTTCGAAAATGCCAGGCAGAAGAATTGTTTTGAGCGAAGGAGGCGAACAGCCAATGGAAAAAAGTGCCCCTGCCGCGGCCGCAGGGGCAATCTGTTTGCATCAAAGGGCGCCTGCACCGCTTTAAAAACATCTCCCGGGCGTTTTGGCTTTCTGCGCCCAAGCGTCATTCCCGCGGCTGTTTGCGCATCAGCATAAAATAGCACAGAGCGTAAACGGTGCCCCCCGCCAGTATGGCGCAGACCAGAGCGGCGGTATTTCCCTTGGGGAAAAGGGCAAGATAAACCTGCCGCGCCGAAAGCGCCATGAGCACAGATGCCAGCGCCGGCTTTGCGATGATCTGGGAAAAGGAAAATGCCGCCCCGGAAAATCGGAGCACGCAGCATACGCTAAGGGCCGCGCAAACGGCATAGCAAGCCACCGTGCCTATGGCGGCACCCGCAATATTTAGAGAGGGAACGGCAAGCAGCGGCAGCCCTATGGACACTTTCACCACTGTTCCGCACAGCATGTTGAGCACGGGAAGCCCCGGACGCCCCATTCCCTGAAGAACGCCCGTCTGCACCTGCATCACCAGCAAAAACAGCGCCCCCGGCGCCATAAGCCGGAGCAGCTGTGCCGCCCGCTCCAGCTCTTCCCCGGCGAGGCTGCGGTACATAAACCCCAAAATGGGCTCTGCAAAAAGATAGAGGGCCACCATGCAGGGAAGGCCAATTGCAGAGGAAATGCGCATGCCAAGCGCAATCTGACGGCACGCAGCCCCCGTCCTGCCATTGATGCGGGCGGCAGTGATGGCAGGGAGCAGGCTGGCCGAAACCGCCCCGGAAAACACAGAGCAAAGCCCCACCACCGGCGAAACAAAGCCGCTATAAAGGCCATAGAGAGAAGTTGCCTCATCGGCGGTAAAGCCCGCAGCGCGCAGTTGTGGCAGAGCACAGAGGGAATCCACGCCCGAAACCAGCGAAACTGCCAGCGCCCCCACTGTGGTGGGCAGGGCAATGCGCAGCATATGCTCTAAAATCGGGCGGGCGGGCCAGCGCTTTTTATCCCGCAGATAGCGCACACCCTTCTTTTTATGATAGGCCCACATGACCGCCAGGCATGCAACCTCCGAAACTGCCATGCCCGCCGTCGCTCCGGCGGCGCTATATGCCGTTCCCATGGGCGCCAATAGCCCGGCAAAATACAGCCCGCAGACAAGCCGCACCACCTGTTCGATAATCTGCGAGAGGGCATGGGGCTTTAAATCCTGGAGGCCTTGGTAGTAGCCCCGGTATGCCGAACAGACCGCTACAATAAAAAGGGCAGGGCCGCACACTTTCAGCGATAAGGCCGCAGAACCCATTCCAAGAAGGTTCATGATAAAATCTGCAAAGAGGCAGAGCAGCCCGCACCCTATCAGCCCCAAAACCGCCAAAAAGCGCAGGGAAACCAGAAAAACCTGGTATGCTTCTGCCGGGGCGCTTTTTGCTATTTTTTCCGCCACCATGCGCGCCACCGCCACAGAGATGCCCGCCGTGCAGGCAAGCAGAAGCATCGTATAAATCGGGTGCGCCAGCTGGTAGTTTCCCATGCCGCCCGCGCCCAGAATATTGCCGAGCGGGATGCGGTATATGGCGCCCAGCACTTTGCTGATGATCCCCGCCGCAGCCAGCATGGCCGCGCTTTTGATGATGCTCTTTTTCGTCATATTTCCCTGCCCCCCTCAGGGAAGTTTATGCCCGGGCCCTGCAAAACATGAAAAAAGCCCTGCGTCAGGGGCAAGGCTATCGGTCATTTTGAAACTTTTGCCATTTGCGCATAATTCTGGCGGCAATGCAGATACTATCGGCAAGAAACGGCACAGGAGGTTTTTTACATGAAGGCCACAGGCATTGTTCGCAGAATAGACGATTTGGGCAGGGTTGTCATCCCAAAGGAGATACGCCGCACGCTGCGCATCCGGGAAGGCGATCCCCTTGAAATTTATACTTCTCAGGATGGCAGCATCACCCTCAAAAAATACTCGCCAATTATCGAGCTTTCCGAATATGCAGATCAGCTGGTGCGAGCCCTGGAAAATGCCTTTTTTGGAACGGTGCTCATAAGCGATAAGGATGGCATCATCGCATCCTGCGGAGAACAGCGCAAGCTCTATGAGGGAAAGCCCATTTCCAAAAAGGCGGAGCAGGCCATCGAAAACCGCAAGACCCTGCTCATCACCTCGGGCGAATTTATCCCCGTCTATGAGGGGGAGGATACTTCCGCCTATACGGGGCAGGTCATCCGGCCCATCATCTGCGAAGGGCAGGTGATCGGCGGCGTTTACTTTATCTACCAGGGCGGCGCCCAGCCGGGCGAAGCCGAAACAAAAAGCGCCGAAGTTGCCGCCGGGTTTTTGGGCGCTCAGATGGAGCAATAGGAGGAATCGCATTGAAAAAAGCAAGTGAAAAGAAAAAAAGAGAAGTAATGGCAAAGGCGCAGAAAGTCGCAAACAAACGGCCAAGCAAGACAGATCCCATGGGCAGCTATACCGGCCTTCCCGCCAACCAGGCGGAAGTTCCCGTACAGGATGCGGACGATCTATAAAAAGGGCGTTTCTCGCCCTTCTTTTTTTGCCGCCAGCCTGCGCCTAGGGGCGGGTGCAGATGAGGTTGACTTCCCAGGCAGGGTAGTAGGGCGATTTGCGCAGATACATCTGATAAGAGGGCTGGATTCCCCGAATCTGCAAGGGCAGGGAAAAATAATCCCCAATGCGGTGATAGGCGGAAACCAGCAGCTTGGGCGCATGGGTGGCCAGCACCTGCTTCATGCCCTCTATGGCAGAGGCTTCCGCCCCTTCAATATCCATCTTAATATAGGAAGGGATTTCGCCATTTGTAATCTCGAGCAGCGGCATCGCCTGCACGCTCCCCTTCCCCTGGCCAATGCGCGAACTGCGCCCGCCCGGGCTTCCAAAGTTCAACAGGCGGGAATCGCGATATGCGGCTACCCTTCGGGCGCACACCCGCTTTAGCTGGAGGCGGGAGATCAACTCTTGCAGCCGGGCAAAGTTTTTTGCATCTGGCTCTGCGGCAAAAATCCGGCGATAGCCTCCGGTCAACTGCAAAAATTCCAACACAGTATCGCCCCGATAGGCGCCGAGATCCGCATAGGTTTCCTCCCTGCAAAGGCGGAGCAGCTCCAAGCTCTGCCGGCGGGGCGAAGAGATGCGGCGCAAGCATTCCAGCCGCCCCGTCAGCTGAAATTCCGCCACGCCCAGCAGCACCTCCTGGGAGGCGGAATCCGCCAACGCGTCATAGGCGCGCTCAATCTGCCCCTGGTTTCTGGCAAGAAAGCTGCGATCCGCATATTCCTCTCCCACCACGGAAAAACTGGGGCATAAAAGCGGCACCTGCCGGCCGATGGCCTCGATACGCGCCATCACTTCCGGCAAATCTGTAGCAAAGGCCAGCAGCACCAGCACTTTCCCATACCTTTCCAGCACCTGTGCAAAGCGCAGCACAGGGTATCCCCGAAACTGCTGGCCGCGCACAAATTCATCGCTTGCAAACACGCAGCACGGCCGAACGCCCTGCTGTTCCAAAAGCGAAAACAACTTATCTGCGCCATTTCCCATTCCATAGACGGCCACGGGAAGCGGGCTATTTAAAACTTCTTCCAGCCAGCTTGGCTTTTCCAATATCTGCCGAAGCATCTCTCTCCTCATCCGGGCGCCTTTGCGCACCAATAAAAAAAGGGCTGACGCCCTTTTTTTATTTTCTCAGTACAGCCTGTCTTTATACTCCACAATGACCGCCCGGCGCTTCCACTGCTGGATCGTATCGCCATAGGCGTTCTGGGCCATCTCGTTTTTGATATACATCTGGATATTTTCCCGGCACTCTTCCAGGCTCAGCGTTCTCTCCTCTGTAATCTCATCCAGGCGGATGATATAGTAGCCAAACGCAGTGGGCACAAGGGCTGTGGTATCCCCCGGGTTTTCCAGGGAGAACGCCGCTTCCATAAAGTCGGCATCGTAGCTTTCGTCGCCCTCGTAGAGAAGGTAGCCATCTTCCCGGTTTTCCGCACCCGGCTTCATGCCCGGGTCGTCCCCATATTCATCCAGCAGCGCATCGAAGCTTTCGCCCGCCTGCAGCCGGGCATAGCATTCGTTTGCCCGCGCCTCTATTTTGGAAAGCTCTTCTTCCAAAATCCGCTCGGCCTCTGCCTGTTCTTCCTCGCTGCCCGCGCGCAATCTCATGATCTCGCTGCGCACATCTGTTGGGATGGCGATGAGAATGCTGTGCACATATCGAAGCCCTTCGGGGATATACATGGTAAGGTTGCTCCTTGCGAACACGCTGAAGTTCGCCATATCCTCTTCCAGCAGGCGCTTCTGATCTTCCAGGTTGGTATCGTAGAACTCCTGGACATCCTCTTCGCTTGGAACATAGTTCTGCTCCAGATACTGGCGCACGGCGCTGCGCAGCGCCTCTTTTTCAATGCGCTCCCGATATTCCCCGGTGGAGAGGCCATAGTAGGCGCGCTCCTCTTCCAGCTGCCGGGCAACTTCAGCCTCCACATCGATGGTAGGGTCCAGTTCAGCCTCCTCTTCCACCGTGCCTCGCACGGAAGTTTCCAGCATTTCTTCCAGCTGGGCCAAATCGCTCTCGACGCCTTCCATCTGCTCCTCTGTGAGGCCGGTGATGCCAATCTCGCTGCCATACTGGTTGATCAGCTCGATTTCCATCAACTCGTCGTAGATCTGGTCGAGCACCTGGTGGTAGTCGTCGATATAGGCGGGGGTTTGCTGGTTTTCATCCGTCAGGCCATAGGTATTGCGATAGGCCTCGTAAAGATGCATGATATCGCCTTTTGTATACTGCTTGTCGTTTACAGAAAAGACGATCTGCGCATAATCCTTTTCCTGGTCCACATAGACCATATGGCAGGCCGTTGAAGTGAGCAGCAGCGCTGCCGCCACAAAAAGGGCCATAATTTTCTTTCGCATATCCTTCTCCTTTATATCGGTGCGATATACCCCATATTATACTGTATTTACCGCGCTTATGCAATGCCTTATTTGGTCTAAAAACTGCAGCAGCTCCCGGTAGCCGCCGCTTCGGCTCGTCTGGAACAGGATAGACGGCGGCGTGCTTCTGCGGTAAAGCGCCTGCTTGTTCATGGCGCACAGGGCGGAGATTTTGCGCACATCCAGCTGCGTCTGTTCTGCAAATTTCAACACAATGCCATTCTTTACGCGCACCACAGAGGCAATGCCCCCGCGGCCGGCATAACCCCGGATGACCGATGCCCCAAGCAGGTTTTCCACTTCCCTTGGCAGGGGGCCGAAGCGCTCTGCAAATTCTTCCCGCACAGCGCGCGCCTTTTCCAGCGTATCCGCCTCGGCCACCCGGCGGTACATATCCAGCTTAAGGCCTTCATCCTCTATATAGCCCGCCGGGATATAGGCGCTCTCGGAAAGTTCGACGGAAGTATCGCTCTCTTTAGGCAGCGGGCGCCCCAGGGCCTGCGCTACCTCCTCTTTTACCATTTTGCAGTACAGGCTATACCCCACGCCCGCCATATGCCCGCTCTGTTCGGCGCCCAGAATATTGCCTGCGCCCCGGATTTCCAAATCCCGCATGGCGATTTTCATGCCGCTGCCCAGCTGCGTAAATTCCCGAATGGCCTCCAGGCGTTTGGCGGCGGTTTCATTCAGCACTTCCTCTCCAAGATAGGTGAAATAGGCATATGCCCGAACTCTGCTCCTGCCCACGCGCCCCTTGAGCTGATAGAGCTGCGCCAGGCCAAACTTATCCGCCTCATAGACGATAAGCGTGTTGGCCGATGGAATATCCACGCCCGATTCCACAATCGTCGTGCACACCAAAATATCGTATTCATGCTCGATAAAGCTGGTGATGGAGGCCTCAAATTCCTGCTCGCCCATCTGGCCATGGGCCGTCAGAATGCGCGCCTGGGGCACCGCGCGCTTGAGCCCGGAAACGATGGCATCCATCTGGCCGATGCGCCGGCAGACAAAGTACACCTGCCCGCCGCGCGCCAGCTCCTGCCGCACAGCATCGCGCACTGTGTTCCAATCGAAGCGCGCCACATAGGCCTGCACTTCCTTGCGCTCCTCGGGCGGCGTATCGATGGTGCTCATATCGCGGATGCCTGTCATGGCCATTTCCAGCGTGCGCGGGATGGGCGTGGCGGTGAGGGTGAGCACATCCACATCGCGCTTCAGATCTTTGATGCGCTCCTTATGGGAAACGCCAAAGCGCTGCTCCTCATCGATGACAAGCAGGCCAAGGTTTTTAAAATGCACGCTCTTACCCAGCAGCTTATGCGTGCCGATGACGATATCGGCCCGTCCGCTGGCCAAGTCGTCCAAAACGGCTTTGGGATTCTTTGTAAGCCGGCACAGCATTTCAATGCGCACGGGAAAGCCCTGGAAGCGCTCGCGGAAAGTCGCAAAATGCTGCCGGGCCAGCAGCGTTGTGGGCACAAGCACTGCCACCTGCTTGGAATCCATGCAGGCCTTGAAGCAGGCGCGCATGGCCACCTCTGTTTTGCCATAGCCCACATCCCCAAGGAGCAGGCGATCCATAATTTTCCCGCTCTCCATATCCCGCTTAATCTGCTCGATGCTCTCCAGCTGGCCAGGGGTTTCGGTATATCCAAAGTTATCCTCAAACTGGCGCTGCCAGACGGTATCCTCCGAAAAGCGATAGCCCGCCCGGGCGCTGCGCTCCCGGTATATGGCCACGAGATCTTCCGCCAGCTCCCGAACAGAGGAGCGCGCCCGCGCCTTGGCATTCTCCCATTCCTTGCCCCCAAGCTTTGAAAGGCGAGGCGCCTCCTCCTGGGGGCCTACATATTTATCCACCCTGGCGATCTGCGCCGTGGGGATATAGAGCTTATCCCCATCCCGATATTCGATCTCCATATATTCGGCGCTGGCTCCCGCCACTTCCATGGTCTTAAGCCCCAGATAGCGGCCCTTCCCATGCACTTCGTGCACGACAAGGTCCCCCGCGCGCAGATCTGCCAGCAGGATGGGGGCTTTCTTCTTTTTGGGGCGCTTGGCCTTTCCCCTGGCCCGGGCACCAAAGATATCCAGTTCGGAGAAAAACACCTTTTTGACCCCGGGAATTTCCAGGCCCTCTTCTACCGTCAGCGGAACACAGCATACCGCCGCCCCCTGGGAAGCGACGGGCGCCAGAATTCCCCGCTCGGCCAACTCCCCGGAAAGCCTGGCCGCCCGGGAACCCGCCATGAGCAGAACTTCCCAGCCCCCCTCTGCCCGGGCCTTCAGCGCCTCGCACAACATTTCCATATTGCCAAGGAACCCTACGGTTCCCCGCATGCCAAAATCCAGCACATGCGCAGCCAATTGGCCGTTTTGGCGAACATCCTCCAAATCCAGGCTGGAATGGGCAGCTTCCTGTAAAAACTGCTCCGGATCCCAAAATGCCCCGGCCTCGCAGCCAAAAGCGCCGCCATCCACCAGAATTTCCTGCAACATGGCGTTATTGCGCTCCTGCCGCTTTTTTCGTTCCTCCACAATGCGCACGCTGCCATCAAAAAGCAGCAGCGGATTTTTGGCATATTCCAGCACGCTTGCCGCCCCGGGCAGCACGCCTGCAAATGCTTCGATATTGGCAAAAGTGCCCCTTTGCGAGAGCTCGAACAGATAGCGCGCCCGAAAGCCTTCCACCCCGCTTCCGCCATGGGCGCAAAGATAGTCGCTCAGGGCCTTTTTCTCCTGCTCCTCCAGGCAGAATTCCACTGCCGGCGGGAGCACAATTTTTGCCTCTCCCGCGCCAAACGACCTCTGGGAATCTGCATCGAAGGGGCGGATGCTCTCGATC
>USII01000013.1 GCA_900554725.1 uncultured Eubacteriales bacterium | reverse complement strand
TCCTTATCCGATGCGGCGGCAGAAAAGCTGTGCCTAAATGGAGCTGGAGCCACGCCAGATCATCTCCAGCTCGGGCTGGCCGGTTTGTTCCTCTATGCCCTCTTTTAGAACCTGGAAGCCATGCCGACGGTAGAACCTTTGGGCGGCAGTGTTCTTTTTGTATACAAAAAGGCGCAGCGAGGGATACAGGCGCTGGCAGTGCTGCAGCAGGGCGCTGCCTACGCCTGCCCCCCTGGCGGAAGCGGCCACAAATAACCCCGCGATCAAATCGCCCTCCAGGCCGATAAACCCAACGGGCGTTTCGCCTTCGCAGCAAAGGTAAACTTCGCTTTTTGGAAGCGCATCCCTAAGGAGGGAAAGGTTTTTCTTCCAGTAATCGGCGGGGATAAACGAGTGCGCCTGGAGGTTGCTGGAAAGCCAGATATCCAGCACTGTCTGCATATATTTTTCGCAGTAAGCTTGAATGATAGGCACGAAAAAACCTCCTGAATTTTAAAAAAAGCAGGAGCCGAAATGGGCCCCTGCGCTATTGAAAAAAAGGGGAAGGCCCCTAAATTCGCCCAATGATAAAGGGCAGAATGGTGCTATGGGAATAGAAGACTGTGCTCATAAAAGAGGAATTGAGCAGATCCGAAACCTGCGCCACCGGCAGCAGGATGAGCAGCACGGGAATGAGCATGAACACCACATGCATGGAAAAGAATCCGCGGATCAGGGCAATGCCGCCGCCTGCAACCGAATCAAAGCGCTGCAACATGGGCAGAGCTGCCGAATAGCTGTAGGCGTTGGTGAGCAGGGTAAACAGCACGCGCAGCAGGAAAAAGATGAGCAGAAAGGCCAAAATGTTTAAAATGACGCAGTAGATGGTCATATCGAAATACTCGCCCACCGTCGTAAGGCCATCTTTCTGGAACACCTGGTTTTCCAGGTTGTGCAGGATGGTATTGTGATAGGGGGAGGGAAGCTTGGCATTTTCCATGATGGAGGCGATATCCCCGCTTGAAAGGCTGGCGACGGGCGTATTGACGATCTCATAGTTGTTCACCTTTTCCGCGCCTTCAATATAGAAGCGGAAGGATTGGAAGAAATCGGATTTGATAAACGCCCCCGAGAGCAGCGGGTAGAATAAAAACGCGCCGATCCAGGAAAGGAAAAAACCGCCAAGGTTCAGCAGGGAGGGCAGAAAGCCCTTATACATGCCATTTAGGGCATAGAGCAGAATAAAGCCAAGTATCACAATATCGATGATATTCATTGTAACCTCCCGTAGAGTTAGGAAAGGGGCATCGTATAAAGGCCATCCGGCCCGCCCAGCAGCACGACGCCGGGACAGAGCTTGCGGAAGGATGTGATTTCAAATCCCACCGGGATGCTTCTTAC
The DNA here is from genome assembly GCA_900554725.1 of uncultured Eubacteriales bacterium. Classification (GTDB taxonomy): domain Bacteria; phylum Bacillota; class Clostridia; order Christensenellales; family Christensenellaceae; genus QANA01. The sequence continues at coordinate 10,595 of USII01000013.1, read as the reverse complement.
GAATTCGCCGGTATGCGCATATACATATACGCTATCTTTAGAAAAGCAATAGATATACCTTTCTGAAAGGGCAAAATGGGAAATGCCCGAAGGCAACTGAATGAGCGTATCCAGCCCAGAGCGGGAAAGCAGGCGGATGGTATAGGTGCTGCCGTCCACACTGGAAACTGGCGCATAGGCCAAAAACAGATCGTTGCTGGTGGCATGGCTGTCCACCAGTTTTGTGCCGTAGATGAGCGTTTCGCTCTGCTTTGACTGATCGAATGTGTTATATACGCTAAGAGAAGTGGTATCCGAAAGATAGAGATCGGAACCAAAGAAACAGACATCGCTCACAAGCTGACCATAGGTATCGTAAATGCCGATGACTTTTTGCTGGGAAGGGACGGTGACCGTCACCGTGGAGATGACCTCCACGCCCGAGCTATCCAGCGTCAGATACCAGAAATTATCGCTCTCGCCGTAAAAGCCCATTTTTAGAACCTGCGTCGCCGGCAGTTCCATTCTATCTATCTCGTTGCCAGCAGTATCGAAAATGCGGATATACTGGGCGTTCTGCTCGGGCATGGTGCATAAAAGGGCGATGAAATTCAGCCCGCATTCCACATCCGAAATGACAAAATCCGAAACGGGAAGCGTGAACAGAGGCGCCTGCGCCGTGCTTATGACGGTGGCCGTTTGCTGGGAATAAAGGCAAATGAGGTTTTTGCTGGAGCACAGTTGCATCTGCCCGGAGGAAAACTTATACGCCCACTTGTTTTCTCCCTTTACATCCGAGGCGTATAGCGTTGTCCCCTTGAGGGAATAGATCATGGAAGAATCCGCCGCGCTCACCTGGGCATTCTCGGCGGCGCCCAGCCGGAAAAAGGACTGCGCAGGGCGGAAAAGGCCGGTAAAGAAAACAAGGTAAAGCACCACCAGCACTGTCAGCGCTGCCGCCGCGATGCCAATATAGAACCCCTTTTGAGGGCGGTGTTTGCGCCTTCTGATTGCCTGCGCGCCCTGCCTTCTTCTCATGAAAAAAAGATTCCCCTTTCTGCTCCAAACGGCATTTTCTGATACACAGGTTTTATTATAGCACAAGAAAGAAAAAAATACGAACTTTCCCGGCAATATGTTATAATGGAAAATAAAAATTTTGTAACCTTGCCTTCTACCGAGTGCGCGGGAAGGCGGGAAAGCGGAGGGCGCGATGCAGGCCAAAGGGGCGTTGAAATTTACAAAAATGCAGGGGCTGGGCAACGATTTTATCCTGGTGGAAAACTGGGATAAGAAGATTGAACAGCCTGCAGCGCTGGCGCGCAGGATTTGTGCGCGCAGGCTTTCTGCCGGCGCGGATGGGCTCATGCTGATAGAGCCATCTGCCGGCGCAGATGCCAGGATGCACTTTTTAAATGCAGATGGCAGCGAAGCGGAAATGTGCGGCAACGGGATCCGGTGCTTTGCGCGCTATCTGTACGATAGCGGCATGGTGAGAAAAGAGAAGATGCGCATTCAAACGGGCGCGGGCATTGTGCAGCCCGAGATCATCCTGTGCGGCGGCGCGGTTGCCGGCGTGCGGGTGGAGATGGGAAGCCCCGAATTCTGCCCGGAGAAGATTCCGGTGCGCGGCGCGGCCTGGGGGGAGGAGCTGGCCCTTTCTGGAAAAAAGCTCCGCTTCTATGCGGTGCGCATGGGCGTCCCCCATGCGGTGCTGCTGGTGGAAGATGCGGCCGATCCGGAGTGGATGCGCCTTGGAGCGCAGATAGAGGCCAATACGGCGCTTTTTCCCGAGCGCATCAATGTGAACTTTGTGCAGGTGATAAGCAAAAGTCAGGCTGCGATTCGGACATATGAGCGGGGCGCCGGCCCAACGCTGGCCTGCGGAACAGGTTCCTGCGCGGCAGCCGTCGTGCTGCATAAGCTGGGCCTCTGCCGGGCGCAGGTGGAAATGCTCCATGCGCCGGGGGCGCTTTTGATCGAGCTGCAGGGCGAAAAGGTGTTTATGCAGGGCCCGGCGGAATATGTTTACCAGGCAGAGCTGATGGCATAGAAAGGAGGGGCAATGGCGCAGATTTGGATATCCCAGCAGCTGGAGCAGCAGCTTTGCGCCCTTTCGGCGCAGCTTGGGGTTCCCGTCTACCTTGTTGGGGGGTATGTGCGCGGCAGTCTGCTTGGGCTGCCGCCTGCAGATGTAGATATCGCTTCCGCGGCTCAGCCGGAACAGGTGCTGCAGGCGGCCCAGCGCATGGGGGTTCGCGCAGCAGTGGTGCATAAGGTGCTGGGCACAGTGGAACTCTTTTTGGCCGGGGAGCGGGTGGAACATACGGCCTTTCGGCGGGAAAGCTACCTGCCGGGCGGCGGGCATGCGCCGGCAAAAGTGCAGCTGGGCGCGACGCTCTTGGAAGATGCCCTGCGAAGGGATTTTTCCATCAATGCTCTATATTACGATGTGGCCCGCGGCCAGGTGCTGGACCCTACCGGCCGCGGCCTGGAGGATTTGAAGCTGCGCAGGCTGCGCAGCGCGCGGCCAGAGGCGGAGCAGATGATCCGCGACGATGCGCTGCGGCTTCTGCGCATGGTGCGTTTTGCCTGCCAGCTTGGTTTTCGCATTGAAAAGGAACTTTTTGTGCAGGCGCGGCGCTATGCCCACCAGATAAGCGCCCTGCCCAAGGAGCGCATCGCTCCGGAACTCTCTAAAATTCTGCTCTCGGATACCGCCTACCCCATCGAACAAAAAGTGCCGCCCCAAAAAAGGGGGCTGCTCTATCTTTGCGCGCTGGGGCTGCTCACAAGGCTCATCCCCGAATTTGCCCGAGCGCGGGAGGTGGGCAAAAGCAGATATCACCGCTATAGCGTGCTTTTGCACAGCATATGCACCTGCGCCGCCACGCCGCCAGATCTCGTGACCCGCCTTGCCGGCCTGCTGCACGATATCGCAAAGCCGACAGTCTGGTTCCAAAACGGCAATATGCACGGCCACGATGTGCTGGGCGCGCCCATGGCTGAGCAGCGCCTTAGGGAGCTGGGGTTTGATCATAAAACGGCGCAGAAAGTGCGGGTGCTGGTTTTGGCGCATATGTTTGACCTGGATGGAAAGGCCAGGGAAAAGCGCGTGCGCCGGCAGGTGCAGCGCCTGGGCTACGAGGCCTTCTACCGATTTGCGGATCTTCGAGAGGCAGATGTCATCGGCTCGGGCAAGGCGCTGCCGCCCGTATACATTGCCGAATATTTCCGCAGCGTTGCCGGGCAAATGCGCGCCGAGGGCGTGCCCATGAGCCCAGGAGATTTGGCTATTTCCGGGCTGGACTTGCAGCAGGAGCTCGGATTGAAGGGAAGGAGGATCGGCCAAATTCTGGAAAAACTTGTGGAATTCTGCGCGGATAAGCCGGAAAAAAACACGCGCCAACAGCTTTTGCGGCAGGCAAGGGGGCTTGCGAAAAGCCTTCCAGAATAGTAAGATAAGAACAAGCTACAACAGAATTCCATCGGATTCGACAAAATGACGGCGGGGGATAGATATGAATGTAAAGCCTCAGACCAGGTTTACCAACCACCGGGGCGTGGGAAAGTATGCCGATATCAGCTTTGAAACCGAGGTACAGGGGGAGAAAAAGCAAAGAGTGCCCCAGCGCGTCCGCACGAAAATTCACTATTTTGAGGCGGGGCAGGAGCACAGGCGCACATTGCTTCTGCTGCACGGGACAGGGCAATCGGCCTATTTTTTCGCACACAATTTTGAGGCGCTTTCCCGCCACTTTCGCGTCATTTTGCCAGATCTTCCGGGACATGGCTATTCCGGCTGCCCCGAGATGGATTATGCCATAGAGGACTATTCTGTTGCACTGGAAGCCCTGCTCCAGCGCCTGGGCATTGGGCAGGTTTTCATTGTGGCATATGGGCAGGCGGCCGGGTATGCGGCGGATTTTTGCTGCTATAACCCGGGCCGCGTGCAGCGGATGGTGTTTATCAACCCCGGCGCATATGAGAATACGCGCGCTCTGTATGCGCGCCAGTTTTGTGGGCCGTTTGGGGGGTATTTTGCCGGGCGCCTGGCGCGCTTTTCCCAGGGAGAGAAATACTGGAAGCACATGCTTTTAGATCAGACCATGCTGACAGACCGGGATATTGAGGAATTCTGCCGCCCGTTTTCCAGAAATGGCGTGCGGCTGTGCGCGCGGCTTTCCGCCCTCAACTATCTGGAGGAGGATTTGGAAGGCGCGATTCCGGCGCTCGACTGCCCGGTGCTGGTCATTTCCGGGGTGGATGACGCCGTTTCCAGCAGAAGGGATACCCAGTATTTCTGCGATACCATTCCGGATGCCTATTTTATGCAGGTGCACGGCTGCGGCGCACTGCCGCATTTTGAAAAGCCGGCGATTGTCAACAAGGGCATTTCAAAGTTCCTGCTGGGCAAACTTTGAGCCAGAGAGGCCGGCAACTGGCCGGCAGGTATGGAAGGCGCTTTTCTTCGGCGGCAGGCGCAGGGGAAAAGCGCCTTTTGGGCAAAAAAAGCGCCCGCTGCAAGGCGCAGGAAGGCATAGGCAGGGGAGAGAACATGGTTTTCCAAAAAGATCTGCTGGATCTGGTGTGCATCCCGCGGGATGCGCTGGCAAAGCTGCTTACCAGAAACGAGGCCAGCATCAAGGTTTATCTATATGGGCTGATGCGCAGCGCCGCCGAGGCAGAGCAGATGGCCGGAGATCTGGGGCTGACGCGCGCGCAGGTGCTGGAGGCGCTGGAATCCCTTCAACAGGCGGAGCTGCTGGCCGTGGAGCCGGGCAGCGGGCGGGTGCGGTATTTGCTGGAGCGGGCACAGCCGCCCGCCGCCAACCCGTATCCGGACCGCGAGTTTAACGAAACACTCCAGGCCCTGTTTTCGGATCGCGAGCTCTCCTATTCGGATTACAAGGTGTTTTACGAGATTTTGGAGGTTTACGGCCTTTCTCGCCCTGTCATACTGTTGCTGGCGGAATATTGCATCAATACAAATAGGAAGGGCAACCGGGTTTCGGTCAGCTATATCCGCCAGGTGGCCAAGGCCTGGGCCCAGGAGGGGATAGATACCATCGAACACGCCCAAATGCATATGGCGGCGCTTGCGGAAACGGCAGGCGGTGCGCGGGAAGTGCTGCGCCTTCTTAAAATCAACCGCCCCGCCACGGATAGCGAGCAGGAGCTCTATCAGAAATGGGAGAAGGAATGGGGCTTTTCCTTTGCCGCTATCAAAGCCGCCTGTGCGGCTACCACAAGCGCCCGCTATCCCAGCATGAAATACCTGGATGGGATTTTGAAGAATATGCGGCAGGAGGGCATTGCCACAGCCGCGGGCGTGCGCGCCTATCTTGCAGATCACGAGGCGGAAGACGAGCAGATTAAAGCGCTTCTCCGGGCGGTTTCCGCCCCCAGCCTGGTCGTAGCGCCCGCCCATAGAAAGCTGTATCGGCGCCTTTTGGAGCTGGGTTATGGCCGGGAGGAGATGCTGCTTGCCTGCGGCCAGGCAGTGCTTTCGGGCAAGGCGAGCCTGGAAGCGGCAGGAAAGATTCTGGAAGGCTGGCATAATAAGGGCCTGATGCACCAGGAAGAGATTTTGGCATATCTGGCGCAGCAGCAGGAGTGCCGCGAAAAAATTGCCGCCATGCATGCGGCGGCCGGCGTGAAAAAGAAGATCACCCGGGCGGATCAGGCGCTCTATGAGAAATTTGTAGGCATGGGCTTTGGCTGGGAAGTTATCCTGTTTGCAGCTTCCTGCGCCTATGGGGCGGCCTCGCCCCTTAAGGCGATGGATGCCATTTTGTCCCGCTGGAAGCAGGCGGGGGTGAGAAACCTGCAAGAGGCCCAGCAGCAGAACGCCAGGTTCAAAGAGGGATACGGCAAAAAGAGCATTTCGGATATCGACGAGCGCAGCTATGCCAAGGAAACGATGGATCAAAAGATATACGATCCCATCGAGGAGATTTTGAAAAAGCAGGGGCAGGGCTGAAACGCCGCTCGGGCGGGGCTGAAAATCTTTTGTTTCCGACAAACGCGCGCCCTCCGGCGTGTTAAGATAATAAGGGCCGCTCAGGCGGGGCCGGAACCTTAAGGGGGGTTGGATGCTGGTATGACATTGCAAGAGCTTTTGGCAAAATACGATGAAAAGCGCAATGCAGAGGAGAGGCGCCTGGCCGCGCAGGAACAGGCGCTTTTTTTGGCGCACCCCCAGCTGCAGGCCCTGCAGGCGCAGAAAAAGGAGCTGATTTTGCAGCAGCTCATGGCCGTTATGCAGCGGCCGGGGCAGAAGGAGCAGGTGCAGCGGGAGTTTGCAGCCCAAGCGGCAGAGCTGGATGCGCGCATGGCCGAATATCAGAAGCAGCACCAGGTGCAGCTCCCCCAAATGGCCTATGAATGCCCGCTCTGCCAGGATACGGGCTATATTGAGCGCCAGGGCAGGCGGGAATTCTGCGCCTGCCTGCGGGAGCAGATCTATCAAAAAGTGCTGGGGGGGCAGAAAATAGAGGCCCTGGAGGGCAGCTTTGCAGCGTTTGATGCTTCCATCTTCCCAGATGAAAAAGGAGAGGGCACTGCCAGCCAGAGAAGCCGCATTATGGCCATCCGCTCCTTTGCAGAAGGTTATTGCCAAGCCTTTCCCCAAAACCCGCAAAAACAGCTGCTGCTCATGGGCAGGCCCGGCCTTGGGAAGAGCTATCTGCTGGCCTGCATGTGCAAAAAGCTGTATGAGAGGGAGCGGGATATCTGCTATCTTGGCTCATATGCCCTTTTTGAGCAGTTCCATAAGGATAGGCTGGGCGAGGGCGCGATGTTGGAGCCGGTTTACGATGCCAAAGTGCTGGTGATAGACGATTTAGGCAGCGAACCGCTGACGCAGAATGTCACGCGGGAATATTTTTTCGATTTGCTCTGTGCCCGCGCCCGGGCGGGGCTGCATACCTTTATGGCCACGAACAACACCTATGAGCAGCTTAAGGAGCGCTATACTGAGCGCGTCTCCTCCCGGCTCCTTTCCAAAAAGCAGAGCCTGGTGCTCCGCTTTTTTGGGGAAGACCTTCGCCTGCTTTAGCGGTGCGGCCAAAGGCGGGTTGGAAAATTTTTGTAACAGAAAATTTTTGCGCGCTCAAACCCCCATGGTTTTTTAAAATTATGCTTTTTTGGACGCGCCTACCCGCCCTCTTTGCTATTGACATCATCTATCCATTGGGGATATAATCGAAATGCCAAGCCATGGCACACAATATGTTGTGTGCCATTTTTGCAAACCACAACAGCTTATGCGGCATTGGCTGGGAAAGGACGGGAATTATGTTTACCACCATTATCAAGCGCGACGGCAGAGCGGTTGCCTACGATAGGAAGAAAATTGAAATTGCCATCCAGAAGGCGATGGAAGCGGGCGGAAGAAAGAACGATGGGCAGGCGGAAAAACTGGCCGAGCTGGCCGAGGGCAAGCTTGCCGAAAAGTTTATCGATAGAGACCCGGGCGTAGAAGATATTCAGGATGTTGTGGAGCAGGTTCTGATGGAGAACGGCTATGCGCTCATCGCAAAGCGCTATATTCTATACCGCGCTCAGCGCACGCGCGTGCGCGAAATGAACACCCACCTGATGCGCACCTATGACGAGCTGACTTTTGCAGATGCCGCAGATAGCGACCGCAAGCGCGATAACGCCAATGTGGATGGGAATACCGCCATGGGCACCATGCTGCAGTATGGCTCGGAGGGCGCCAAGGACTACTATCAGAAATATATCTTGAGCGAGGAGCAGTCCCGGGCGCACCGGGAGGGGGATATCCATATCCACGATCTGGATTTTTATACCCTCACAACCACCTGCTGCCAGATCGATCTGCTCAAGCTGTTCCATGGAGGCTTTTCCACAGGCCATGGCTTTTTGCGCGAACCCAACGATATTTCCAGCTACGCGGCGCTGGCCTGCATCGCCATACAGTCCAACCAGAACGATCAGCATGGCGGCCAGAGCGTCCCGAACTTTGATTACGGGCTGGCCCCAGGCGTCGTTAAGACATATAAAAAGCGCTATGCGCAGAACTTTGAGCGGGCGGCGGAAATCCTCTGCCCAGGCGCGGGCATTACAGAAAAGGGGATGCGGGAACTTGCTGCCAAGATAGAGGAGCAGACGGGCGCCTACCCCAATCTGGATGAAAATCCCGTCTACCTGGAGGCGGAAAAGGCTGCGCTTTCGGGAAAAATTGCGGATGAGACCATCGATAAGCTCCAGGAGTTTGCGTGCAGGCATGCAAAGGAGGAGACCGAGCGCGCCACTTATCAGGCTATGGAAGGGCTGGTGCACAATTTAAATACCATGCACAGCCGCGCCGGCGCGCAGACGCCCTTCTCCTCCATCAACTACGGCACGGATACTTCTGCGGAGGGCCGGCTTGTCATGAAAAGCGTCATGCTGGCAACAGAGGCTGGCCTTGGGCGGGGGGAAACGCCCATCTTCCCCATTCACATTTTCCGCGTGAAAGAGGGGATCAACTATAACCCGGAAGATCCCAACTACGATCTCTTCAAGCTGGCTTGCCGGGTTTCAGCAAAGCGGCTGTTTCCCAACTTCTCCTTTTTGGATGCCCCCTTCAACCTTCAGTACTATAAGCCGGGCCACCCTGAGACGGAGATCTGCTATATGGGCTGCCGCACGCGGGTGATGGGCAATGTATACGATCCGGAGCGGGAAATCTCCTATGGCCGGGGCAACCTTTCCTTTACTTCCATCAATCTGCCCCGCATTGCCATCAAGAGCAACGGCAACCTGGAATGGTTCTTTGAAGAGCTGCAGCGCAAGATGGACCTCTGCGCAGGCCAGCTTCTGGATCGCTATGCCATTCAGGCGGCAAAGAAGGTCAAAAACTTCCCCTTCCTCATGGGCCAGGGCGTGTGGCTGGATTCGGATAAGCTCGGGCCAGAGGATACTGTGGGCGAAGTGCTAAAGCACGGCACGCTCTCCATCGGCTTTATCGGCCTTGCGGAGACGCTGATTGCGCTCATTGGCAAGCACCATGGCGAGAGCGAGGAAGCCCAGAATCTGGGCCTGGAAATTGTGCATTTCATGCGCGACTATGTGGATCAAAAGAGCCGGGAAATGGGCATGAATTTCACGCTGCTGGCCACTCCGGCAGAAGGGCTTTCCGGCCGGTTTGTGCGCATGGATAAGAAAAAATTTGGCACAATTCCCGGTGTGACGGATAAGGAATACTATACCAACAGCTTCCATATCCCCGTCTACTACAATATTGGAGCGTTTGATAAAATCCGCAAGGAGGCCCCCTATCATGCTCTCACCAACGCGGGGCATATCTCCTATGTGGAGCTGGACGGCGATACCGCAAACAATGTAGAGGCGTTTGAATCCGTCATCCGCGCGATGAAGGAGGCGGGCGTTGGGTATGGTTCTATCAACCATCCTGTGGATCGCGATCCGGAGTGCGGCTACTGCGGTATCATCAACGATGAATGCCCCCGCTGCGGCAGAAGAGAGGGAGAGGGCGGCTCAGGGTTTGAGCGCATTCGCCGCATCACGGGGTATCTTGTGGGCACGGTGGAGCGGTTTAACGATGCCAAGCGCGCAGAAGAGAGAGATCGGGTGAAGCACAATGTCGGAATACAGCCAGAAGAAAATTAACACGGCAGCCCTGGTTGGGGATTCGATTGTGGATGGTCCGGGGCTTCGGGCGGTGGTGTTTGTGCAGGGGTGCGATAAGCGCTGCCCGGGCTGCCATAACCCCCAGGCCCAGAGCTTTGAGGGCGGCACACCCTATACGGCAGAGGAAATTTTTGAGAAGATCAAAAAAAGCCCCCTGACCCGCGGTGTCACTTTTTCCGGCGGGGAGCCCCTCTGCCAGGCAGAAGCGCTGCTGCCCCTGGCGCGCATGCTGCGGGAAGCGGGCTATGAGCTGGCCGCTTATACGGGGGATATCTATGAAGAGGTGATGGAAAAGGGCGGCCCCAAGGCGGAATTTCTCTCTTTGATGGATGTCGTGATAGACGGCCCCTTCCTTTTGGAGCAAAAGAGCCTTCTGCTTCGCTTTAAGGGCTCCAAAAACCAGCGAATTATCGATGTTGCGGCCTCTTTGGAGCGCGGAGAAACTGTGCTTGTCACAGCCGAGCGCTGGGTGGGCGAGCAGTAAAACGAGCGGCCTTAGGCCGCCCGTTTTTTGATGGGCATTTTGCAAAAAGAGGAAGGCATCGCGCAGGGGAGGCCGTTTGAAAGGACGCGGCGTGCGCAGCGGCATAAGGAGGAAATGGCATGAGGAAAATGGCGGGAAAATGCGCGGCGGTTTTGCTTGCGATGGTCAGTTTATTATCCGTTTTTGGGTGTGCGGCAAAGGAGGGCGCATATCGGGGAGCAGAAACGCCCGAGCAGGAAATTTCCATGTTTTTGCAGGCAATTTCGGATAAAGAACCCAAAGAAGAGCTGCTGAAGTTTTTCCCTGTGGCCTGGATGGCGGAAAACTACGAGGTTTCCCATCTCCCAGAGCAGCAGGTAGAAAAGTACCGGGATCCCGAATTTCATCTGGAAACCTTTCAAACGGGCCTTCCTGTTCTCATCGGCTCCCTTTTTCTAAATGAGGAGGGCACGATGGCGCAGGGGTATGA
>USII01000012.1 GCA_900554725.1 uncultured Eubacteriales bacterium | reverse complement strand
CTTTATGCCGAGGCGCTCAAGCGGCAGGGAATGATCGAAAATCTTCAGAGGATCCATATTGTTCTGTGCGGTCCGACGACACTCGGCGCTCTGCTCAACAGTCTGCAACTGGGCTTCAAGACTGTCGCAATCGAGAAACGTTCCGCTGAGCTCTGGCAGCTGCTGTCAGCCTTTAAGACTGAATTTGTCCGCTTTACCGACATTCTCACCCGGACGCAGAAAAAACTCTCCGAAGCTTCGGATACGATAGAGGATGCCGCCCGCAAGACACGTACCATACAGCGCAAGCTGAGCTCAGTTGCAGAGCTGACGGAGGAAGAGAGTGACGCTTTACTGTGCGAGAGGGAGAATCTTTGACATATCGCATGGTTTATGCACTGAGTCATTGCCGGATGAATTTCTGTCATATTTCAAGGGCTTTCCTGCTGAATTGCAGGGAAGCCCTTGAAATATGACAGAAATTTTCATCAATCAGTCTTTTGATTTTAACATAGGGGGTATAATGAATTCAATGCGAACAAAATCACTTGTAGATTGAAAGGAGTACTGGTAATGGAGACAAGGCAAAAAACTTATAAACAATTGTATGCTTGTTCCCAATTCGTTCCCTAAAAAGCAAAACCACAATATATCGTGCTATTTCGATGGAAATAGTACGATATATTGTGGTTTGAAACGGCTGGCGGAGAAGGTGGGATTCGAACCCACGGTACCTTTCGGTATCACTGGTTTTCAAGACCAGCTCCTTAAACCCCTCGGACACCTCTCCGCATTGGGGCAGAGAACAGTAGCCTTATTATAGCAACATTTCCCCTGGCTGTCAACGCTGCAATGCGCAGCCGGCGCAAAAAAACTCCCCCCGCCGCCCCGCTTTTGGCGCCGGAAGAAATGAGAACCCTGGAGACCCTCTGGCAAAAGCTGCGCGCCCATATTTCATTTTATCCACAAAAATATGCCATTTGGGGGCAAAGTGTTTTGCCGGGCCATAGATTCGCTTTGTTTTCTTTGCCGGGAATCATCGCCCAGCGCCTTTTTGGCTGCATTCCTGCAGCCCTGGAGGGCGGGCAGAAATGAAAAAGAGGGATACTTCCCTATAAAGTATCCCCCACTTTTTTTATTTTCAGATGTTCTCCTGCTGTTCTGAAGGCTCCTGCTCCTCTTCTTCCATGGGAGGCAGTTTTGCCGCGCCTACAACCTTGCCATCGCCCTCCATGCGCATCAGGCGCACACCCTGAGCCGAGCGCCCAAATACGGAAATCTCATCCGAATTCATGCGGATGATGACATTGGCATCGTTGATCAGCATGATATCCTCATGGCTGTTTACTGCCAGCAGCGCCACCACTTTGCCCGTCTTTTCCGTGACATTCATGGTGCGAGCGCCAATCCCGCCGCGGCTCTGCTCCCGGTATTCCCCGGCCTCTGTGCGCTTGCCATAGCCGTTTTCGGAAATCACGGCGACATATTGCCCCTCTTCCAGCCTGGAGGCGCCGATAACTTCATCGCTCGGACGCAGCTTGATGCCCCGAACGCCCACTGCCACACGCCCCATGGGCCGCACATCTCTTTCGTGGAACGCGATGGCCATGCCCTCTTTCGAGCCAATGATAATTCTATCATCCCCATGCGTGCGCAGGACGGATATGAGCGCATCCCCTTCCCGGATTGCAATGGCAATCAGCCCATTCTGCCGGATTCTGGAAAAGGCGCTCATCTGCGTCTTTTTGATGATACCCTGGCGCGTGACCATCACAAGATTGGAATCGTCTTCAAATTTTTCGATGGGGAACACCGCCGAAACCTTCTCCCCCGATTCCAGGGCAAGCAGGTTTACAATGGCCATGCCTTTTGCCGTGCGCCCGGCTTCGGGAATCTGGTAGCACTTTTTCATATACACCTTGCCCTTTGTGGTAAAGAAGAGCAGGTAGCTGTGCGTGGAAGTGGCGAAGACATCTTCGGCGAAATCCTCTTCCTTGGTGGAAAGCGCGGTGATGCCCCTTCCGCCGCGGCGCTGGGCGCGGTAGTGATCGCTGGCCGTGCGCTTGATATAGCCGTGGTGCGTCAGCGTGACAACCATTTCCTCCTCTTGAATCAGGTCGTCGGCATCCACCTCGTCTTCATCGAAGGTGATCTCCGTGCGGCGCGCATCGCCATACCGATTGGCGATTTCCTGGAGGTCTTCCTTTATAATCTCATCCACCATATGAGGCTTGCTGAGCACATCCTTATAGTAGGAAATCCTTTCCATCAGGGCGGCGTATTCCTCATCCAGCCTGTCCCTTTCCAGCCCTGTAAGCCGCTGCAGACGCATATCCAAAATGGCCTGGGCCTGCACTTCAGAAAACAAGAACCGCTCCATCAGCGCAATTCGCGCCTCGCCGCCGTCCTTGCTGGCCTTGATTGTGGCGATAATTTCATCGATACTATCCAGCGCTTTTAGCAGCCCTTCCACAATATGCGCCCGCTTTTCGGCCTTTTCCAGGTCGAACCGGGTGCGCCTTGTGATAATCTCCCGCTGATATTTTACATATTCTTCTATGATCTGCTTTAAGTTGAGCACTTTTGGCTCTGTGCCCACAAGGGCGATCATGATGACGCCAAAAGTCGTCTGCATCTGGGTATGCTTATAGAGCTGGTTTAAAATGACATTGGCATTAAAGCCCTTCTTCAAATCCACCACAACGCGCATTCCCTGGCTATCCGATTCATCGTTGGTCTCGGCGATACCCTCGATGCGCTTCTCATGGGCCAGCTCCCGGATATTGGCTACCATCATTTCCTTGTTCACCTGATAGGGAATCTCTGTGATGACAATGCGCTCCCGGCCATCCTTTTCCACCTCGATTTCGGCCTTGGCGCGCACGCGGATTTTGCCACGCCCTGTACGGTAGGCCTGGCGGATGCCGGAAACGCCTACAATCTGCCCTCCCGTTGGGAAATCCGGCCCCGGGACATATTCGATGAGATCTTCCACCGTCAGTTCCGGGTTATCGATATAGGCGCAAATGGCCTGCACCACTTCCCTAAGGTTATGGGGGGGAATATTCGTCGCCATGCCGACGGCAATTCCCCCTGTGCCGTTGACCAGCAGATTGGGGAACCTGGCGGGAAGCGTCACCGGCTGTTTGAGAGAGCCATCGAAGTTATCCATGAAATCCACGGTATCCTTATCGATATCCCGCACCATTTCCATGGAAATTCTGCCAAGGCGCGCCTCGGTATAGCGCATGGCGGCCGCGCCATCTCCATCGACCGAGCCAAAGTTGCCATGCCCATCCACCAAAAGATAGCGGGTGGAGAAATCCTGCGCCATGCGCACCAGGCTTTCATAGATGGCAGAATCCCCATGGGGATGGTATTTTCCAAGCACATCTCCTACGATGCGCGCGCATTTTTTATGGGGTTTATCCGGCGTGATGCCCTGCTCTGCCATGGAATAGAGAATTCTTCTATGCACCGGCTTGAGGCCGTCGCGCACATCCGGCAGTGCGCGGTTGATGATGACGGCCATGGCATAGGAGATAAAGCTTTTCTTCATCTCTCCGCCCAGATCGACCGGAATAATTCTTGAAAGATTTTGATTTTTCTCGTCCATTTCCTACCTCTGATTGGATTTGCCCGGCGCTCCGCTTTGCCCTGCCGGGGCGCCCCATCCTTTTTCTTCTTTGCACCTACAGCCCAAAAGGCGCTTTTTAAAGCTTTCCTGCCCTTGGGCCGCTAGATATCCAGCGTATCCTTATCCACCAGCCTGGAGTTTTCCTCGATAAACACGCGGCGCGGGTCCACCTCTTCGCCCATGAGAATATTGAAAATCTCGTCCGCCTCCATGGCATCCTGCATGGAAACCTGAAGCAGCGTGCGGCCCTGCGGGTCCATCGTCGTCTCCTTAAGCTGGGCAGCATCCATCTCCCCAAGGCCCTTATAGCGCTGAATATCGATGCCCTCTCCCATCTCCTGGGATATCTTTATGCGCTCGGCCTCGGTATAGGCGTAGCGCACATTCTTGCCCCGGGCCAGCTTATAGAGCGGCGGCTGAGCGATATAGACATGCCCCTCCTCTATGATGGGCTTTAAGAAGCGATATAGGAATGTAAGAAGCAGCGTGCGAATATGGCTGCCATCCACATCGGCATCTGTCATGATGATGATCTTATCGTAGCGGAGCTTTGAGAGATCGAACTCTTCCCCAATGCCCGTTCCAAATGCGGTGATCATGGCGCGAATTTCCGCATTGCCAAGCGCTTTATCATAGCGCGTCTTTTCCACATTCAGAATTTTCCCCCGCAGCGGGAGAATGGCCTGTGTTTTTCTGTTGCGCCCGTTCTTTGCGCTGCCGCCTGCCGAATCTCCCTCGACGATAAAGATCTCCCGCTCGGAAACATCCTTGCTTGTGCAATCTGCAAGCTTTGCAGGCATGGAGAAAATTCCGCTCTTTTTTCGCGTCATATCCCGCGCTTTGCGCGCAGCTTCCCGGGCATTCATGGCAAGGATGCATTTTTCCACAATGCGCTTCCCGTTTTTGGGGTTCTCCTCAAGATATTCGGAAAGGCCATTATAGACGATGTTTTCCGTAAGCGTGCGCATATAGCTGTTGCCAAGTTTTGTCTTTGTCTGCCCTTCAAACTGCGGGTCGGGCAGCTTGACGGATATGACGGCCACCAGCCCTTCGCGGATATCCTCTCCCGAGAGGTTTTCGTCTTTTTCCTTTAAAAGGTTATACTTTCTTGCATAGTCGTTGACCGCTTTGGTCAGGGCACTGCGAAATCCCGTTTCGTGTGAACCGCCCTCGTGAGTATTGATATTGTTGGCAAAGCTGTGCACATTTTCGCTGAAGCTATCGTTATACTGCATCGCCACTTCCACAATCCCCATGCCCTTCTTGCCGGACATATAGATTGTCTCATCCAGAAGCTTTGTCTTGTTGCGGTTCAGGTATTCTACAAAGCTTTTGATGCCGCCCTCAAATTCATAATCCTGCTCCACGCTTTCCTCGCCCCGTTCATCCCGCAGTACAATGCGGATGCCCTTATTTAAAAAGGCCATCTCCCGAAAGCGCACGCGCAGCATATCGTAATCAAATTGCACCGTCTCGAAGATTTCCGGGTCCGGGAAAAACTCGATCTGCGTGCCCGTTTCCTCTGAAGGGCCGAGCACTTTTACCTCGCTTGTGGGGTGCCCTTTGGCATAGCTTTGCGTCACCACCTGGCCATCCCGCCAGACTGTCGCTATCATTTTGGTGGAAAGCGCGTTTACAACGGATACGCCCACGCCGTGCAGGCCGCCCGATACTTTATACCCATCCCCGCCGAACTTTCCGCCGGCATGCAGCATGGAAACTGCCACTTCCAGCGTAGATCGCCCGGTTTTTGGGTGAATTCCCGTGGGAATGCCTCTGCCGTTATCCCGAACACGGCAGCTCCCCTCATGCGTCAGCGTAACTTCAATATAATTGCAGAAGCCGGCCATCGCCTCATCTACAGAATTATCCACAACCTCGTAAATCAGATGGTGCAGCCCCCTGATATCCGTCGAACCGATATACATGCCCGGCCGTTTGCGCACAGGCTCCAAGCCTTCCAGAATCTGGATCTGGCTCTCATCGTACTCTTCGCTCTGATGCCCTTTTGCTAAATTTTCTCTTTCCTGCATTTTGGCCTCCATTTTCCCGCCTGGGCGGGTTTGCCGCCGCCTTCACGCACTTTTTGGCGCGCCCTTTTTTTGCGCGGCGCATCTCTTCTTCCATATTTTCTTCCTATTTTATTATACACGATAATTGCGAAATTTAAAAGATAATTCTCTTCCATGGCACTGAGCGTATACGGATATTGCCATACCCCTTTCAAAGGCTATAAGGTAAATTTAAGGGCAAAAAAGCCAATCGCCCTTGCATATACCTTTGCCCTAGCAGTTCTTTTTCATCCTGTTGCCTGTCCGCCGGGGCTATGATATACTTTGCCTAAAGAAATCTGAGAAATCCCCCAAAGAAAAAGAATGGTAAAGTGAGGAACTTTCGATGAAAAAGCTCAGCTGCCTGGTTTTATCTCTGCTTTTGATGATGGCCTTTGCTGGATGCACAAAGCGCACCCCCGCTCCGAGCGAAAAGGCAAGCAGTGCAGAGCCTTCCGCTTCGCCTTCCCCTTCTGCCACGGCCACGATGGACCCAAGCATGGTGATCTCCCATGAAGAGATAGAACAAATGCTTTCCCAGGCCAGCGAAGCTACCGTCACACAGGAGGATATTGACTATCTTTTAAACGATGCCTACCCCATCCTCATGGATACAAGCGCCATTTCTCCCGAAAATGGGGAGGAATGGAAACCCCTAATCCAGGAGATTTCGGATGAAGCGGAGCGCCTATGCGGTCTTTTTGAAAAGACCACGCCCTCGCCAAATTTTGAGGATTTTCATACCCTTATGGTCACAGGCTACCGCTGCTTTAGCAGCTCGATGGATCTCATCATTCAATCTGAAGGGGAGGATATGGACAAGATGATGCTGGCCGTAGACTACATGCTCAAAGGCAATACCTATATCACCAGCGCCAACGAAATTCTCACAAGCATCAGCATTCCATCATAAAACGCGCGCCCTCTTCTATCAAAGAAGGGGGCAGATGGGCGCAGCAACCCGGCGGAAAATCCGGCAGGCGGCTGCGCCTTATTTTTTGAGCAAAAAAGGGATAGGCCCAGAGCTGCAAAGCATTCTGCACCTGCCCATTTGGAGAAAATTCTATTTATTGTCACAGCAGCACCTTTGAAAACGCTTGACTCATCCTATCTATTGTCACAACAGTATCTTTTAGAACGCTTGACACAATGCCTCGGTTCTCTCTATTTTTCTTCCCTTTGGAAAAGGAAAAAACTTCCGCATCAAAAAACCGCTGCTCATCCTTTCAGCAGCGGTTGAGATATCCACAGATTTCTTTTTCGCTTTGATTTTTCCATCGATTTGCCCTTAGCGCACTGCCCGGCCCAGGGGCTTCACCTCATGATTTAAAACCTCAAAAAACTGCACGCCCGAAAAACCCTCCACTCCGGCGGCATCTGTTGCCGTAATAAAGACTTGGTTGCTGCCCGTGAGGGAGAGCAGGCGCTCTCTTCTGCCCACATCCAGCTCGGAAAACACATCATCCAGCAGCAGGATGGGCGCTTCGCCGGTGCTTTTTTCTGCAATTCTGGCGCAGCCCAGCTTGATGGCCAGCATGGCCGTCCTCTGCTGCCCCTGGGATGCAAAGAGGCGGGCATCCCTGCCGTTGATGAAAATTTCCAAATCCTCCCTATGCGGGCCCACCAGCGCTGTATGCAGTTCCCTTTCCCTCTTTTCCGCAGCCTGCAGCTTAAAGGTCAGGCTATCCGGAAGCTGGCCCAGCTCTGCACATGCCCGATAGCGGATGCGCAGCTCTTCTCCCCCTGAAAGGAAATGGAAGATTTCCTGCGCATACGCTTCCAGCTTTTTTAAAAAGGATTCCCGCTTTTTCATGATATACTGGGCGCTTTGGCAGAGGGCATCGTTATACACCAAAAGAAGGGCGGCATCCGGCTCCTTCTGCTTTAAAATGCTGTTTTTGTTTTTCAGGATGGCATAGTATTTTTGCAATTCCAGGTAATAGGCCCTTCTGATTTTGGAAATTTCCAGATCACAGAGCCTGCGCCGAAGGCGGGGCGATTGCTTGATGGTCTGCAAATCCTCTGGGGCAAAGACGATGGAATTTACAACCCCCATGAGCTCCGCCATGCGCTTTACGGCAAACCCATTGACCAGAATGCTTTTTTTTCCATCCCTTTGCAGCGCGGCTTCCACTTTGCCAGAGTGGCTCTTTTTCTGGTATTCCGCCAAAATTCCGGCAAAGCCGCTCCCTTCCCGCACCATTTGGGCATTGGAAGCGCCCCTGAAGGATTTCCCGCAGGAGAGATAGTTGATGCTCTCTATCAAATTTGTCTTGCCCTGGGCATTTTTGCCGATGAACACATTGAATTTTTTGGATATGCCGGAAAGTTCCAGACGGGAAAACCCGCGAAAATCCTTCAGGGCAATTTTTTTAATATACATATCTGTTCTCACTGCGCTGCAGGCGCTTTTTTTTGCGCGGCCGCTTTTCTAAAAATAGGATAAGAAAAGAAAGGGCAGTTTGCACTGCCCGGCTTTTTTTCTTTCGCTCTTTAGGAAGCCACATTGACCGGCACAACCAGATAGAGAAATTTATCCCCCTCGATGGGGCGAATCACGCAGGGCTTGAGCCGGCTATCGAATTCCATAAAGACTTCCTTATCCTCCACTACCCGAAAAACATCCAGAAGGTATTTGGCGTTAAAGGCGATTTTCAGCACTTCCCCTTCCATCAGGATGGGAATTTCATCCTGCGCCATTCCGTATTCCGAAGCGGCCCCCAGCTTGATGGAGGAATTGCCGATCTCCATGCGGATGAGGTTGCTTCCATCTTCCTTGGCCAAAACGAGAACCAGCTCCAGGCTTCTTGCAAAGAGCTTTCCCTCCACGCGCACGCGCGTCCTATATTCCTTTGGGATGATGCTCTGGTAGTTCATAAATTCGCCATCCAGCAGGCGGGTATAGATGGTTGTCTCATCGCACTCGATAAAGCAGGCGCTCTGCGTAAAATAAAGGGCGATATCGCTCTCCTCCTCCCCGAGAATTCTGGAAACTTCCCGGAGGGTTTTTGCGGGAATGACCGCGCGAATTTTCTTCGTGCTCGCGGCAGCAGCGGTATTTTTTGCCAGGCGGATTCCATCGATGCCCACAATGCTGATGCTTTGCTTCTCTGGGTCTGTCTCAAACAAAAGGCCGGTGAAGATCGGCTTATCCTCCCCCGTATAGACGGAAAACGCCGTTTTCTCCACCATCTCCCGCAGCATCTTTCGGCCCAGGCACAGCTTTTCCCCTTCCAGCGCCGGAAACGCGGGGAACTGCTCTGCATCCATCTCCTGCAGGCTGGCCCTGCTGTTTTCCCCGGTGAGGAGGATCGTAGAGCCTTCCCGCTCAAAGTGGATTTCCCCGGAGGGAAATTTGGAGATAATATCGTAAAAAATGCGCGCGGGAATGGCCGTTTGCCCGCTCTCCAGAACATCCGCATAGAGGGTTGTTTTCATGGCGGTTGTCGTATCGAAAGTATCCAGCGAAATTCCCCCATCCCTTGCCACAATGTGAATGCATTCCAGAATGGATTTCTGGTATTTGCTGTAGGCGGTGCGGATGACGATGTTGATGGCTTTTGTAAGCTCTTCTTTGTTGCAAATAAATTTCATATTCCCACTCCTTTATGATACCAATAAAAGATAAAAAGATCGTAGTAATAATAGTAGGGGCTGTGGATATTGTCAGTTTCTCATTTTTTCCAGCATCCATGCGGAAAAATGAGGATGGCCTTTGTCAAAAACCTGTTGGGAGCCTGTCTTTTTTATGTGGATAAATGCCCCTTTATGTGTATAACTTTTCTCTCCTATCGCTTTTTTGGCCGCTCGCTTTTTCCTAGGGCGCCTAAAATGCACGAATTATCCAAGCGTTATCCCCAACAAGCTGACGAGTTATCACCAAAAAGAACGAGCAGCCGTCCTCTTTATTTTACCATATCTTTTTCCATAAAGGAAATTGAAAAATTGCAAAACCTGTCCGGCTTTGGAATAAAAGAGCGCCCAAACGGGCGCCCATTGATTAGAAATCCTTGATTTTTTGGGTGATATCGTCCACAGTGCTGGAAAGCTCGGCGCTGGAGGCGATGGCCTCTGTGATTTTGCGCACGCCGTATACCACGGTGGTATGGTTTGTCACGCCCAGCATCTCCCCGATGGCCTGGAAGGTGAGATCGGTCATGTGCTTTAAAAGGTACATGGCCACCTGCCGTGGAAAGGCGATTTCCCGGCTTTTTTTCTTGCTTCGAATATCCTCTTCCGAGATATCGTAGTATTCGCACACCTGGGAGATGATCTGTTTTGGCGTAATGGCCTTGACAGTAGGCCCGCCAAGAAAGAATGTGGAAAGGGCTTTTTCCGCAATGGGCAGCGTGATGGAGGAAATGCCGTTTTCCAGCTGCGCGCTGGCGATTACCTTTGTCAGGGCGCCCTCCAGATCCCGGATATTGGTATCCTCCTTGGAGGCGATATAGTTGAGCACGGCATCGTCTATTTCCAAGTTGCAGCGGATGATCTCCTTAATATAGGGGGCCTTTTGTTTTAGGATTGCCACTCTGGTTTCATAGTCGGGAAGGCCGATATCCGTAAGCAGCCCCCATTGGAAGCGGGAAAGCAGGCGCTCTTCCAGCTTTGGAATTTCGGAAGGCGGCTTGTCCGAGGAGAGGACGATCTGCTTGCTGGCCTCCCGCAGGGTATTGAATGTGTGGAAAAGCTCTTCCTGCGTTCCCTGGGCTTTGGAGATGAACTGAATATCGTCGATCATGAGCACATCCACCTTGCGGAATTTATTGCGGAAGGCCTCTGTCGTGTGCTTTTGGATGGATTCGATAAATTCGTTTGTGAAGGCCTCGGTTGTGATATAGATGATTTTGGCATCGGGGTTGTTTTCCAAAATGCGGTTGCCGATGGCGTGCATCAGGTGGGTTTTCCCGAGGCCAACTCCCCCATAAATAAAAAGCGGGTTATACGCAAGCCCAGGCGCATTGGCCACGGCGCGGCTGGCCGCATGGGCCAAGTTGTTGGAGCTGCCTACGACGAAGGTATCAAATGTGTAGTTGTGGTTTAGAGAGATATCCCCAAAATTCTGCCTTGGGGGCTTTTTTTCCAGCAACATATTATCCAGCTCTTGGCCCGTCAGGATGAGGATTTCCACAGCTCGCTCCTGCCCATAGCTTTCCCGGTAGGCTTCTTTCATGGCATCGGCAATCTGGCGCAGAAAGCGCCCGGCAAGCTCCTGATGGTGCACATTGGGCACGCGAAAAATATAGCGCCCGTTTTCCTCAAACTGGGGAGAGAGCGTTTTAATATAGGTATTGAATGCGGTGCCGTTGTTATTGAGATAAAAATAGGTATCCAGCTTTTTTAGCGCTGCTTCCCAAAGCACAGTAAAAGAATTCATGGCTTTTTCCTCAAACTGCCCTTTCCGGGCATTTTTTTATGATATTTCTATCATAGCACAAAAATTGTCTATTTCCCACATATGAGCCAGTATAACATAATCTTGTGTTTTCTGTCATGCCGTTTTTTTTTTGATAATTTTTTGAAATTGTGGATAAATTTTTTAGTTATCCACAATTTCAAAAGAGTTATCCACAAAATGTTGATGAATTTGAGCAAAAAAAACCGCAAAAATAGCACAATTCTGAAAAGAAATCCACAAAATGCGTAAAAGTTATCCACAATTGTGGATAACTTTTTGGATGGATTTATCCATGCTTTGTGGAATTTTTTTGGGGTGGCAGGGCCACAAGGGATTGATTTTTTAGGGCGGCAAGAAGAGACGATAAAAAAGAAAGCTCTTTCCTTTTCCTGAAAATTTTTTAAAAAAGAAGCGGGCAGACGGGGGAAAAGAGGAATTTTTGTCTGGTGAGTTGACAGGTGATGGCTGCTTTTATATAATAATAGATGTATTTTTATGTGGTAATCCGCCTAAGGGGCGGGGGCCAGGAACAGAAAGGCACGGGCTATCCCGGGAAAACGCGGTTTCATCGGAAAAAGTAGCTTAGGCGCTTTCAGATAAACTAGGAAGCGAGGAAATAAAATGAAGAGAACCTATCAGCCCAAAAAGCGGCAAAGAAGCAAAGTGCATGGCTTCCGCAAGCGCATGGCAAACAAGAATGGAAGAAATGTATTAAAGCGCCGCCGCGCCAAGGGAAGAAAAAAACTGACTGCTTAGTTGAAAGCCAGGCTGCAACGCTTCGTTACAGCCTTTTTTCTCATGGCAAAAAGAATGAGGCGGCCGGAGCTTTGCTTTTAAAAGGCTGGTGCGCCGGCGCTCCGGGCGCCTTATGGCAGAAATATGAATCAAAGCAATCGGCTGGTTACCCTAAAAAAGAACAGAGAATATGCATTTGTCTACCGCAGGGGAAAATCCTTTGGCGGGCACTATATGGTGCTGGTCTTGGTGCCGCGCAGTTATGGCGGGCTGAGGGCTGGCTTTTTTGTCAGTAAAAAAGTGGG
>USII01000011.1 GCA_900554725.1 uncultured Eubacteriales bacterium | reverse complement strand
GAGATCGCCGGCGTGGAGCACTATCACGAGGGCACCATCCCCCTGCAGACCATCCGCGCCGACATTGAGTACGGCTTCGCGGAGGCTGCCACCACCTTCGGCCGCATCGGCGTGAAGGTCTGGATCTACAAGGGAGAGGTCCTCTCTCAGACCCTGCGCACCACCCCCCGCACCATGGACACCTCCAAGCCCTACCAGGAGCGTCGTGAGCGTCGTCCCCGCCGGGATGGCGACCGCCGCGGCGGTTTCGGCGACCGGCGCCAGGGCGGCGGGTTCAACCGTGACCGTCAGGGCGGTTTCAACCGCGGCCAGGGCCGCCCCCAGGGCGGTTTCAACCGTGCCACCAATCCCAGCCGTCCGGCTGCCCCCGCGGCGCCCGCGGCACCCGCTAAGGAAGGAGGAGCCCAGTAATGCTTCTGCCGAAGAGAGTCAAGTATCGCCGCGTACACCGCGGCCGTATGACCGGCAAGGCCACCCGCGGCAACACCATTGCCTACGGTGAGTTCGGCCTGCAGGCCCTGGAGCCCGCCTGGATCACCAGCAATCAGATCGAGGCGGCCCGTATCGCCATGACCCGCTACACCAAGCGTGGCGGTCAGGTTTGGATCAAGATTTTCCCCGACAAGCCCGTGACCAAGAAGCCCGCTGAGACCCGCATGGGTTCCGGTAAGGGTTCCCCCGAGTTCTGGGTTGCCGTCGTGAAGCCCGGCCGCATCATGTTCGAGATCGCCGGCGTGTCTGAAGAAGTTGCCCGCGAGGCGCTTCGTCTGGCCAGCCACAAGCTGCCCATCAAGACGAAGATCGTCGCCCGCACCGAGGAAGCAGGTGAGTGAAGATGAAGGCAAGTGAAATTCGTAGCATGACCCCCGAGCAGCTCAACGAGAAGCTGGTGGGCCTGAAGAAGGATCTTTTCTATCTGCGTATGCAGCACGCCACCAATCAGCTGGATAATCCCCTGAAGATCCGGGAGACCAAGCATGACATTGCCCGAGTCAAGACCATGTTGCGTCAAAAGGAGCTCTCCGGAGCTTCTGACAAGCAGTAAGAAGGAGGGAATCGAACATGCAGAGGATTGCCAGGTTCTTTTTGGTTTCAGAACAGCAATTTTTAGAGGATATGGAGCGGTTGCTGGGGATGGCAGGGCAGGACGCCCGGGCCTGCTATCAGGCCCTTAAATTGCCGCGGCGCGCGACCATCGGCTCTGCCGGATATGATTTTTTCTCCCCTGTGGATTTTTCCCTGGCTCCGGGCGAGCAGATCTTTCTGCCTACGGGAATTCGGGTGAAAATACAGGAAGGGTGGGTTCTGCAATGTTTTCCAAGAAGCGGACTTGGCTTTCGGTATCGTCTTCAGCTGAACAACACTGTGGGTATTGTGGATAGCGATTATTATGGTTCGGAAAATGAAGGGCATATTTACTGCAAGCTCACCAATGATTCCCGCGAGGGAAAAACAGTGGCGGTAGCTGCGGGGCAGGGATATATGCAAGGGATTTTCCTTCCCTTTGGCATTACAGAGGACGATGACGCCCGCGAAATTCGCAACGGTGGGCTGGGCAGCACGACCAAATAGGCAGCGCCGGGGAAATAAAAAAAGCAAAACAAAGAGCGCAGAATGGAAAGCCTGCCGCAGGGCGGGCGATTCCTTTGCGCTCTTTTTTGTGCCCGCAAATGCGGGGCTAAGAACAAGCCCGCGAGCTTTGTCGCGAAGTTTGTTCCTGAGCTTAGAATGCCCGGGGGAAAATTTTTTATGCATGCAATTTATCAATGCGAAAAAGGGGTTGACTTTCCATGCAAATGACATATAATATAAATAAACAAACATATGAGCAAATGTTCATATGAGAAAGGGTAGATATGAGGCAGGATTTTGAACCAGTGGAACAGTGCGAGTTTTTCCATGCGCACGAGGATATCATCAAAAAAGTCCTCTCCAAAATGCCGGGCGAGGAAGAGCTGTATGATCTCGCTGAGCTGTTTAAAATTTTTGGAGATTCCACGCGCATCCGCATTCTGTATGTGCTGTTTGAAAGCGAAATGTGCGTTTGCGATATCGCGCAACTTTTGAGCCTTTCTCAAAGCGCGGTTTCGCATCAGCTGCGGCTGCTTAAGCAGAGCCGGCTGGTCAAAAGCCGCCGGGATGGAAAGACGGTCTTTTATTCCCTTGCAGATGACCATGTTCGCACGATCATCAATCAGGGAAAAGAGCATGTTGAAGAATAGGAAAGGGGAATTTAGCATGAAAAAGGTATTTCAGTTGGAGGAGCTGGATTGCGCAAACTGCGCAGCAAAGATGGAACGGGCGATTTCCGCATTGCCCGGCGTGCAGAGCGTGAGCGTAAACTTTATGCGGCAGAAACTGACGCTGCAGGCAGAGGAAGGCGAGTTTGAGCAGGTGCTCGATGCAGCGCAAAAGGCCATTTCCCGCATCGAGCCGGATTGCCGGGTGATCAGGTAAAGTGCAGGAGGCCTTGCTATGAGCAGGAAGCAGAAAAAATCCCTGCTTCGAATTATCGTGGGGGCGGTACTGCTGGCATTGTGCTTGGCGCTTCCGCTCTCTGGGATATGGAAGCTGGTGGCGTTTCTTACGGCATATCTGGTAAGCGGGGGGGATGTTCTGTGGCGCGCCGTGCGCAACATTTTCCGAGGCCATGTGTTTGATGAAAACTTTCTTATGAGCCTGGCCACTGTAGGCGCATTCTGCACGCAGGAATATATGGAAGGCGTGCTGGTTATGCTGCTCTACCAGGTTGGCGAGCTGTTCCAAAGTTATGCGGTGGGAAAATCCAGAAAGGCCATTTCCAACCTGATGGATATCCGCCCGGATTACGCCAATCTTTTGAAGGGCGGCCAAGTGGAGAAAGTCGATCCGGAAGAGGTGGAAATAGGGCAGGAAATTCTTGTGCGCGCAGGCGAAAAGATCCCGCTGGATGGCATTGTGCGGGAAGGCGAAGCGGCTGTGGATACCGCGGCGCTGACAGGGGAATCTGCCCCGCGCGAGGTTGTGACTGGCGCAGAAGTTTTAAGCGGCTGCATCAACCTGAATGGCACGCTGAAAATCCAGGTGACAAAGGAATTTGGGGAATCCACCGTCGCCAAAATTCTGGATATGGTGGAAAACGCCAGCGAGAAAAAAGCGCATACCGAGGATTTTATCACGCGCTTTGCAAAATATTATACGCCCTGTGTCGTCATTGCGGCTGCGGCATTGGCCGTTGTGCCCTCGCTGTTTACGGGAGATTGGAGCATCTGGGTGGGCCGGGCGCTGAGCTTTCTGGTCATTTCCTGCCCATGTGCGCTGGTGATTTCGGTTCCGCTCAGCTACTTTGGCGGGATTGGAGGCGCATCCAAGGCTGGTGTGCTGGTTAAGGGGAGCAACTATCTAGAGGCGCTGGCCCATGCGGAAGTGGTGGTGTTCGATAAAACGGGCACGCTTACAAAAGGGAATTTTGTCGTCGGCCAGAAAGTGCCGGCAGAGGGCGTTTTGGAAGAAGAGCTCCTGGAATGCGCAGCGCTGGCCGAGAGCTATTCCACGCACCCCATCGGCCAGAGCATTGTGGCCGCCTATCCTGGAGCGCTGGATAAGAGCAGAGTGCAGGATGTGCGGGAAGTTTCGGGCAAGGGCGTTTTGGCGAAAATCGATGGAGTGCAGGTTGCCGCGGGCAATGCAAAGCTGATGGCAGAGCACTGTCAAGGCCCATGCCCCGCCGTGCAGGCGGTGGGCAGCGTTGTCCATATCGCAAGGGACGGAAAGTATCTTGGGCACCTGGTCATTTGGGATGAAATCAAGAGCGATGCCCGGGATGCCATTTGCCAGCTCCGCCAGGCAGGCGTTCAAAAGACGGTGATGCTCACCGGCGATGCCCGCGCTGTCGCCCAGGATGTGGCGGAAAAATTGGGAATAGACGAAGTGTATTCCGAGCTGCTGCCGCTGGATAAGGTGGCAAAAGTTGAACAATTGCTCGAGCAGAAAAGCGAGAAGGGCAAACTGGTGTTTGTAGGCGATGGCATCAACGATGCTCCTGTGCTGACCCGGGCGGATATTGGAATTGCTATGGGGGCGCTGGGCAGCGATGCGGCAATAGAGGCGGCGGATGTTGTGCTGATGACGGATGCTCCCTCCAAAATTCCTCAGGCGATCCGGATAAGCAGAAGGACAAGCGGCATCGTAATGCAAAATATCATCTTTGCGCTGACAGTTAAGGCGGTTGCGCTGGTGCTGGGCTCGTTGGGGCTCATTCATATGCTGGTAGCGGTATTTGCAGATGTGGGCGTATCCGTCATCGCAATTCTAAATGCCATGCGCACAATGAAGGTCAAGCAGTAAAGGCGCGAGCCTTTCTAAAAAAGAAAAACTCAAAAATACAGGCCCTTTGGGGGCGGCGGTTTGCCGCCCCTTTACTTTTTTTACAAATTTCGCTATGGTATAGGAAATAGATTTGATTGGGCGGCTCTTTTTGCCTATCTATAAAAAGCAGCAAATAGGAGGAGTTATGATTACAAACGAGCAACTGCAACTGTTTGAACAGCGGCTGGATGCAAATCCTGCAAACGCTATCGCCATGAACGCTGTGGTGCACAACGGCGTAGTAAAATCCGCGATTTCCTATGAGGCGTTTCGCCAGCAGCGGCACGAGTTTTCCGTAAATATCAAGACGGGGGAGATCACCAATCAAAAGGCAAGCGGGCGGTGCTGGATGTTTGCAGCGCTGAATGTCATGCGCTTTGAAGTGATGGAAAAGCTCAAGCTGGAATCCTTTGAATTTTCCCAGAGCTATCCGCTGTTCTTTGATAAGCTGGAAAAGGCAAACTATTTTCTGGAAAATATCCTGGATACGCTGGATGAACCAACCGGCGGGCGGCTGGTTTCCTTTTTGCTCACAGACCCTATGGGAGATGGCGGGCAGTGGGATATGTTCTGCGGGTTGGTGGAAAAATACGGCGTCGTGCCAAAAGACGCCATGCCGGAATCCAGCTGTTCCTCCGCCACCAGGGAAATGGACTATTACCTGACGCTCAAGCTGCGGGAATTCGCCTGCACGCTGCGCACTGCGCACCAAAAGGGAGCAGACCGCCAGCAGCTGCTTGAGAAAAAAGAACAAATGCTGGAAGAGATTTATAAAATCCTCTGCATTTGCCTGGGCAAGCCGCCCAAATCTTTCTGCTTTGAAGCGCGGGATGTGGATGGGAATTTTATCCGGGAAGCGCAGATTACGCCTAAGGAGTTCTTTCAAAAATATGTGGGCTGGAACCTGGAAGACTATGTGAGCCTGATCAACGCGCCTACTCGGGATAAGCCCTTTGGGAAGACATATAGCGTCCGCTATTTGGGCAGTGTCAAGGAAGGGCGGCCCGTGCGCTATTTGAATCTTCCTGTGGAGCAGCTGAAGGCGGCGGCGATCGCCCAGCTCAAGGATGGAAAGCCCGTGTGGTTTGGCTGCGATGTGGGCAAGTGTTCCATTCGGGAAAACGGCATGATGGACCTTTCCGTTATCCGCGCAGATCAGCTTTTTGGCGTATCTTTCCCGCTGAGTAAAGCAGAGCGGCTGGATTATGGCCATAGCCTGATGACGCATGCCATGGTGTTTTTGGGCGTCAATTTGGATGAGCAGGGAAAGCCAAACCGCTGGCGCGTGGAAAACAGCTGGGGCAAAGAGCCGGGCAAGGATGGATACTATGTCATGAGCGATGACTGGTTTACAGAATACACCTATCAGGTGGTCGTCCATAAAAAATATCTTTCCAGCGAGGCGCTGGCTCAGCTGGAAGCCGAGCCGGTTATGCTTCAGCCCTGGGACCCAATGGGTTCTCTGGCGCGCTGCAAGGCATAGCGCAAAAAAGAGCGGGAAACCGCTCTTTTTTATTCCATTATGAGCACCAGCCCCACAGTGTTGATGGCGAGGTTGGAGCATATATGCACAATCCAGGGTGCATAGATATTCTGATAGCGCTGGCTGAGCCAGTTGAAAATAAACCCGGAAAAAAACAACCCTGCCAACAATAGCGCGAACACCAGCGGAGAAAACCAGTTTTGCATGATGGCAATATGATAAAGGGAAAACAGCCCGGCGCTGAAAAGATAAGCGATTTTGGACCCGGCAAATCTACTCAGCATGAGAAAGGCAAACCCGCGAAAGAAGAATTCCTCTAGAAGAGAATTGATGACGCAGATATATGCCCCCATTGCGAAGATATTCTCCCTGCTGTTTTTTAGAGAGGATGCGACGGAGGACCAATCGACGAGGTTTTTGCCCAAAAAGAAGCCGCTTACAATCAGCGCGTAAACCCCAAGCCCAAGAAACAGAGGCTCTAAAATGCTGCGGCGGTTTTGCAAGCGGAAGAGCTCTCCCAGAAAATCCTTTTGCTTTGCCAGAAGATAGGCCAGCGGAAGTGCCAAAAACAGCGCCAGCTTGATGATGGATTTTATCGTATAGCCCGGCATGATGATGCCATCTACAATGGCCATGACAAGGCAGCCAAATACCACCATGGCCATCACAGTGAAGATGCTTCGCTTTTGCTCCATGCACAATGCTCCCCTTTTGGAGTTTTCTTTATTATAGCAAGAAGCGGGCGCGCAGACAAGAAAGAGCAGGCAAAAGCCTGCTGGAAAAATCAGACTTCCCGGGATGCCTGAAAAGCGGCAGCTGCAGATTTGCCAAGCCCTGTGCCTACTACGGCAACAGGGCTAAAGACATAGCACACCAATGTGTTCCAGCAGGATTTTAAGCCCAAGCAAAATCAGAATCAGGCCGCCGATCAATTCCGCGCGGGATTTATATTTGGCGCCAAAGCAGTTGCCCAGCTTTACCCCAAGCAGGGAGAGGAAAAAGGTGATCACGCCGATGAGCGAGACCGAAAGCACCAGCTCAGTCTTTAAAATTCCAAATGTCACGCCCACGGCCAGTGCATCGATGCTTGTGGCGATGGCAAGGGGAATCATGGCCTTTGGACTGACACTGGCATTGGGCTCCACATCCTGCTTGCGGGACTCCCATATCATATTGCCGCCAATGCCGGCCAGCAGCAGAAAGGCGATCCAATGATCCAGAGCCTCGATTTGCCCGGCAAAACTTGAGCCTAGAAAATAGCCAATCACAGGCATGCCTGCTTGAAAAAAGCCGAAATATAGCCCGATAATGACGGCATGCCGCCAGTTGAGCTTGGGCATGGCAAGCCCCTTGCAAACGGCCACGGCAAATGCATCCATAGAAAGCCCGACAGCCGTTAAGAAAAGTTCTAAAAATGACATCAGGGAAAACTCCTTCACATAAGAAAAGACTTATCCGCAGGCGCTGCAGATAAGTCTCATTGTTTTTCAATAAAGCCAGATAGAGAAACTATCAGCATGTTGACTTTACTGCCTTTATAGGGGCCAATTACCCCCTTATCTAGCAAGAAGTATACAAGCAGATATGGGAAAAGTCAATCAGACATTAAATTTAAACAGCACGACATCGCCGTCCTGCATGACATATTCCTTGCCCTCCTGGCGCACCAGGCCTTTTTCCCTTGCCAACTGCATGTTCCCATCCATTTCTTTTAGTGCATCAAAGGAGATGACCTCCGCCTTGATAAAGCCGCGCTCAAAATCCGTATGGATTTTGCCTGCTGCCTGAGGCGCTTTTGTACCGCGCCGAATGGGCCAGGCCCGCACTTCATCTTCCCCGGCGGTGAGAAAGCTGATAAGCCCAAGCAGCCGATAACTTTCCTGCACCAGCTGATCCAGGCCGGATTGTGCAATTCCAAGCTCCTGCATAAAGAGCTGCTTTTCCTCTTGGGGCAGGGCGGCGAGCTCTTCCTCCACTTTGGCGCTGATGATGAGAAGCTGGGCCTGCTCGCTTTCCAGCCGCTTTTTCAGCCGCGCCACAAGGGGCAGAGCATCTGAGGGGCTCCCCAGCTCATCCTCCGAGATATTTGCCACATAGATGATGGGTTTATCCGTCAGCAAAAACAAATCCCGAAGCAGGGCTTGTTCGGCATCCGAGCGCTCCACCGTGCGCGCCGGCTTCCCCGATTCCAGGGCGGCATAGAGCCGCTTAAGGGCGGCGGCTTCCTGAACATACTTTTTATCGCCGCTTTTCTGCATTTTTTCCGCTTTTGCCAGGCGCTTTTCCACGGTTTCCATATCCGCAAAAATCAACTCGAAGCTGATGGTTTCCATATCCCGCACAGGATCCACATTGCCGTCTACATGCGTGATATTCTCATCCTCAAAGCAGCGCACCACATGCACAATGGCATCCACTTCCCGGATATGGGAGAGGAATTTATTTCCCAGCCCTTCTCCTTTGCTGGCTCCCTTTACAAGGCCGGCAATATCCAGAAATTCTATCGTCGCGGGGGTAAACTTCTTTGGGTGGTGGATTTCGGCTAGGTAATCCAGCCGCGCATCCGGCACGCTTACCATGCCTACATTGGGCTCTATGGTGCAGAAGGGGTAGTTTTCGCTGGCCGCCCCAGCCTGCGTAATGGCGTTAAACAGCGTGCTCTTGCCCACATTGGGCATGCCGACTACTCCAATTTTCATCTATTTTCCTTCCTTTCTGGGAAAAATCATCCAAACGCCCCTTATTATAGCGGATTTGGCGTGAAAAGTAAACTTTTGCAAATTGGCTATGATTGCATTTCCATGCGCGTAAAATGGTGATATAATATGCGTGGCTTTGTTTGCCAATAGGAGGATGAGGCATGAATCTGTTCCAAGGAATTGTTTTAGGGATAATACAGGGGTTAACGGAGTTCCTTCCCGTTTCCAGCAGCGGGCATTTGGTGCTGTTTCAAAATGCTATGGGGCTTAAAAGCGCGGATATGATGTTTTTTAATGTCATGGTGCATGTGGGAACGCTGGTTGCGATATTCGTCGTGTTCTGGAAGGATATTGCAGATCTCCTGCGGCATCCGGTTCAGAAACTCATGGGCCTTCTGATTGTGGCGACGCTTCCAGCCGTCGCTGCACAGCTTCTCATTGGGGATTTTATCGAGGAATCCTTTGGGGGGCAATACCTGGGCGTTGGCTTTTTGCTTACGGCGGTATTTCTCACGGTTTCCGAAATGCTCAGTGCACAGCGGCGCAGCAAGAAGAAGGAGATCAGCTATCCCAATGCCTTGGGCATTGGCTGCATGCAGGCCATCGCCGTTTTCCCGGGCGTTTCCCGCAGCGGTTCTACGCTGGCCGGTGGGCTGCTTTTGGGAATTAACCGCGGTTTGGCTGCCAAATTCTCGTTTTTGATGTCCATCCCCGTGATTTTGGGCTCTACGGTCCTGGAAGGCTATAAGCTGGTGACAGATGGCGCCGGGCAGATATACCTTTGGCCCACGCTTTTCGGAATGCTGGCGGCTGGTCTTTCCGGTTATTTCGCGGTGCGCTTCATGCTGGGGCTGATTCGCAAATACCGGCTGTATGGATTCGCCGTCTATACGCTGCTGCTGGGCATTTTAATTCTGCTGGATCAGAACTGGTGGCACCTGGTTTTCTAAGACAGGGGAACTGCAAACTACATGAAAAAACGAAACGAAATAGATATGAAAAATGCCTTGGGGGAATATATGTCCTCCCAAGGCATTTTTCTGCCGCCTGGAATTTGGCTCCTTTATAGATCTTTTGCCAGATAGACCATATCTGTTAGCTGCTTTCCAGCCTCTATGATGGGGTGATCGTAGTGCTCAAGGAAAAAATTCTTGATGCGGTGTGAATAGGAGAAGCCGCATTTTTCGTAGAAGGGAACTGTCAGCGGGCTCTCCCCTGTGCCGACCAGCATCTTCTGGTATCTCCCTGCGTAGTGGGAGAAGAGAAAATGCACCATCGCCCGGCCATAGCCCTTTTTTTGATCCTGCGGCCGAGTGGCCAGGTTTTTTAGTTCGCAAACCTGTGGCGATTCTTCTGTAACAACCGCGATGCAGCGGGTGATGCCAGCGTCTAGGAGGGCAAACATCTCTCCCCGCTCCAGATAGCGGTCTATCATATCCTCCTGTTCATCTGCCAGCAACAGCAGATCCAGATAGTCCTTTTTGTTCTTTTCAATCCTTTTGATTTCTATGGAAAAACACCTCCGATTCAGTTTTCTAATTTATGAAAGGCGCAGGGTAAATTTATAATGGCTTTTTTGCAGGCCCATATATTCATAGAAACGGTGTGCCGCCGGCCGCTGCAAATTGCAGCAAACTTCCAACTGAAGGCACCCCATTTGCGCTGCATATGCCAAAGCTTTGGATAACAGCGCCCGCCCAATACCGGCCCCCTGCGCCGCCGGGGAGACGATCAGCTCCTGCACCTCGCCGATTCTCCCCGCATGATGCAGCAGGGATTGCACAAATAAGCTGCAAAATCCGCAAACACGGCCCTGCCGATGGCAAATCAAGTAGCGGATATGCTCGCTTTGCAGGTTTTCCTGATAGATGCGCCCAAAAGCCTGCCTATCAAGGGGCTGCTTTTCCAATTCGCATATCAGCGCATAAACGGCCTGCTCGTCTTTCGAGGTGGCCAAAGTAATTTCTCCTGCCTCTTTGATGGGCTTTCCCTTGCGCAACTGCATTGGGCTACATGCGATTTGGGGCATCGATGCCAATCAGCCCAAGCCCAATTTTCAGGACGGTGCGCGTCGCATCCACCAGCTCCAGGCGGGCGGAAGTGGATGCAGGGTCCTGCTCATCCAGAACGCGGATATCGTAATAGAACTTGTTAAATGCCTGCGCCAGGGAGACGATCAACCGCGTGATCATGGAAGGTTCATATTTTTCTGCAGCTTTCTGGATAACCCCTGGGAATTCTTCAATGAGCCGCAGGACGGCAAATGCCTGCGGGCAGCAGAGGGCAGAATAGTCCGGCGCAGTGCTGTATGCTCCAGCCGCACGGCGAAGCAGCGAGCACGCCCGGGCATGGGTATATTGCACATACGGCCCCGTCTCCCCATCGAAATTGAGGAGGCGATCCAGATCAAAGGTAATATCCTTGATGCGGCTGTTGGAAAGCACGCTGAAAACAACTGCCCCAACACCTACCTGTTTTGCGACGGTATCCTTATCCGCAAGATCGGGGTTTTTCTCCTGGATGACCTGGCGGGTTTTCTGGATGGCGGAGCGCAGAACATCCTCTAAAAACACTACGCGCCCTTCCCGTGTGGAGATGGTGCCATCCGCCAGGGAAACCATGCCAAACGCCACATGCACGCAATCCTTTGCAAAATCCGCGCCCATGAGCTCCAAAACCTTGAAGAGCTGCCGAAAGTGCAGGTTTTGCTGATAGGCCACAACATACAGATTTTTATAGAAATCGTAGGTCTTTTTGCGATAGAAAGCTGCGGCCAAATCCCGCGTGGCATAAAGTGTCGCGCCATCTGAGCGCAAAATCAGGCAGGGAGGAAGGTCGTAATCATCCAGCCGCACAATCTGGGCGCCATCGCTCTCTTCTAACAAGTTTTTTTCTCGTAGGGTATCGATTACGGGCTGCATTTTATCGTTGTAGAAGGATTCACCCGCATAGGAATCAAAATGAATGCCAAGAAGGTCATACACTTTGGAAACCTCTTTTAGCGTCAGCTCCTTAAACCAATTGAAAATGGAGAGGGCTTCCGCATCCCCATCCTCGATTTTCTTAAACCATGCGCGCCCCTCGTCGTCCAAAGAGGGTTCCTTCTTGGCTTCCTCGTGGAAGCGGACATAAAGGTCTAAAAGCGCCTGGATGGAGCGCTGTTCCACATCCTCTTTGTTGCCCCAGCGCTTATATGCGGCGATGAGCTTGCCAAATTGTGTCCCCCAATCGCCCAGGTGATTGATGCCAATGCAGCGAAAACCCAGAAAATTATAGATATTATAGAGGGCATGGCCAATGGCAGTGGAGGAAAGATGGCCAATATGGAAAGGCTTTGCAATATTGATAGAGGAGTAATCTATCGTTATGGCGCGCCCTGCGCCTATGGCAGAAGAGCCATAGCGCTCTTGCTGTTCCTTTACTTTAGAAAGGGTATTTTGCGCAAAAAAGCTCCTATCTACAAAAAAATTGAGATACCCGCCCACGATTTCCACTTTTGAAATCCACAGCGGTTTTTGAAATTTTTCCAGCAAATCCGCCGCAATTTTGGGCGGTGCCATGCGCATTGTTTTTGCAAGTTTAAAGCAGGGCAGAGCATAATCGCCCATTTCCGCATCCGGGGGAATTTCCAACATCTCTTCAAGCTCTGATACAGGCAGGGGTAGCGCTCCGCCTAAAAGCTGAGCAAGTTCGCTTTTGTAATTCATGGTGCACCATCCGTTTTCTTACATTTTCTGTCTTTCACTATATCAC
>USII01000010.1 GCA_900554725.1 uncultured Eubacteriales bacterium | reverse complement strand
GAAGAGCGCTTTCTCATATTATCAAATCTTTACCTGCTTTGTCAACTACTTTTTTTAAAATTTCGATCAAAAATTTGATTTTTTCTTCATAATGCCCTTTTCCCCTTTTTTCCTGCGCAGTTTTTCCTGTATTTGACAAATTTCTTCCTGCATGCAATAATACATTATAAACTAATATTTACCGCTGGGGGCGCCTTCGGGCTGAGAATGTACCCTTCGAACCTGATATTGGTAATGCACTCGTAGGGAAGCGGAACCGAAAAAAAGCATGGCTATGCCCCGCAGTCTTTTCTGCGGGGCATTTTTTTCGGAAAATCCTCGGAACGCACGCTCCAGGCAAAGGAGGAAACTATGGAAAAAAAGAAAACTGTTGGCGAGCTGAACACATGGCTTTTGCTGGCCGGCATCGCGCTTATTCTCATCGCGGCCGGTCTCATCGCATTCTTTATTAGCAATGGCTTTGGCGGTGTGGAAGAGGAAGTTACTTTCCAGACTTTCTTTAAGAACATCATCGAAAACATTTGGTGGGTTCTGGGCAGCCTGGCTGTCATGGCAGCTGGAATCGCAATTCTTTTCTACTATAATAATAAAAAGAAAAGCGATGCTCTCTCCCGTTCTGAATGGACTATCAAGGAGATTGCCGTAGCAGCGCTCTGCATTGCGCTGGCCTTTGTTCTCTCCTATATTCGGCTGTGGAAAATGCCCAACGGCGGCTCCGTCACCGCCGCAAGCATGCTGCCCATTTTGGTCTTTTCCTATATTTATGGCATGCGCAAGGGCCTGCTTGCCGCCTTTGCCTTTGGCCTACTGCAGTTTATCCAGGAGCCTGTCTTTCTAAACTGGGTTCAATTTGTGTTGGATTATCTGCTGGGCTTTGGCGTTTTGGCCATTGCCGGGGCTTCTAAAAAGAGCATCTTTCCGGGCATGGTGGGCGCATGCCTGGCGCGTTTTCTCTGCTCTTTTGTTTCCGGCGCCGTTTTCTTCGGAGAATATGCGGCGCCTGGGCAATCCGCATGGGTTTACTCCCTGGGCTATAACGCCAGCTACATGCTGCCCGAAACACTCATCTGCGTTGCCATTGCCCTGATTCCCGCAATGCGCAGCAATATCCAGTCGCTTAAACTGCAGGCCCAGAGCAGAGCTTCAGCCAAATAACAAAAAGAGCCGGTAAACCGGCTCTTTTTTTTATACATTTTTAGCGAATCGAAAGCTTCGTCATCTGCTCTCGCGCCTTGCGAACCTGCTCCAACACGGAATCCCCTGTGGGACCTCCATAGGAAGTTCGCCCGGCCAGGCAGTTTTCCAGGGAAATAGCGGAATAGACATCTTCTCCAAACATCGGGGAAAAGGCCTGGTACTGCTCCAGCGGAAGCGCCTCCAGTGTTTTGTTCTGGCCAATGCAGTGGGCGACAATCTGCCCCGTCAGGCGATAGGCATCCCGGAAGGGCATGCCCTTGCGCGCCAGGTAATCGGCACAGTCTGTGGCGTTGATAAAACCCTTGGCCGCCGCTGCCCGCATATTCTCGGGAAGCACTTTCATCGTGCGAATCATGGGCGCCATGGTGGATAGGCAGAGCACAACCGTATCCAGCGCATCGAAAATGGCCTCCTTATCCTCCTGCATATCCTTATCATATGCCATGGGAAGCCCTTTCATCATGGTGAGCAGGCAGGTCAAATCCCCATAGACGCGGCCGGTTTTTCCGCGGATCAGCTCGGCGACATCCGGGTTTTTCTTCTGAGGCATGATGCTGGAGCCAGTGGTATAGGCATCGTCCAGCTCGATAAAGCGAAATTCCCAGCTGCACCAGAGGATGATTTCCTCCGAAAGGCGAGAGAGGTGCATCATCACGATGCTGAGATCTGCCGCCAGCTCAATACAGAAATCCCGATCCGAAACGCCATCCATACTGTTGGCGCAGGGTTCGCGCATTCCAAGCAGCCGGGCCGTCATGGCGCGGTCGATGGGATAGGTTGTCCCGGCCAGAGCGCCGCTGCCAAGCGGGGAAATCCTCATCCTCTCGCGGCATTCCCCCAGCCGCTCAAGATCCCGCAGCAGCATGGCGGCATATGCCATAAGATGATGCCCAAAGCTCACCGGCTGCGCCCGCTGCATATGGGTATACCCGGGCATAATTGCAAAAGCGCTCTTTTCCGCCTGCGCGCACAGTTCTTCCAGCAGTTGACAGATTAGGCCATGCACGGCCACAATCTGTTCTTCCAGATAGAGGCGCAGATCCAGCGCGACCTGATCGTTGCGGCTGCGGGCTGTATGCAGGCGCTTGCCCGCATCGCCTATCCGCGCTGTCAGCTCTGCTTCTATGAAGGTATGAATATCCTCCGCCGCAGGGTCTATTTCCAGCTTTCCCGCCTCCAGCTCTTCCAAAATCCCCTCAAGACCGCAAAGAATCGCCTCGGCATCCTCCGCCGAGACGATTCCGCACGCCGCGAGCATCCTCGCATGCGCCATGCTGCCCTTAATATCCTGCCTCGCCATGCGGGCATCGAAGGAGATGGAAGAATTGAAGTCGTTCACCGTTTCATCGACTTCCTTGGAAAATCTTCCAGCCCAAAGCTTCATCTCTTACTTTCCTTCCCTCTTGGCATCCAGCTGCGCCTTTACCTTGATGGGCAGGCCAAACAGGTTGATAAACCCTGCGGCATCTGCCTGGTTATAGCCGTTATCCTCTCCAAAGGAGGCCGTTGTTTCATCGTAGAGCGTATAAGGGCTTTGCACGCCGGCATTGATGATATTGCCCTTATAGAGCTTGAGTTTCACTTCTCCGCTCACCGTCTGCTGCGTATGGTCTACAAACGCATGAATGGAGGATGTAAGCGGGCAGAACCACTGGCCATTATACACAAGCTCCGCCAGCTTCTGAGCGACGATAGCCTTAAAGTGTGCCGTCTCCTTATCCAGGCAGATGCTCTCCAGCACTTCATGGGCGTGGTACAAAATGGTGCCGCCAGGGGTTTCATATACGCCGCGGCTCTTCATGCCGACCAGACGGTTTTCCACAATATCGAGAATGCCGATGCCGTTTTTGCCGCCCAGTTCGTTGAGCTTCTTTATCAGCGAAACGCCATCCATCTTCTGGCCGTTCAGCGCAACGGGAATGCCCTTTTCAAAGGATATGGAAATATATTCAGGCACATCCGGCGCCTTCTCCGGAGAAACGCCCATCTCCAAAATCTTATCGTAATTGGGCTCGTTTGCAGGGTTTTCCAAGTCCAGCCCCTCGTGGGAGAGGTGCCAGAGGTTTTTATCCTTGCTATAATTTGTCTCCCTGGTGATTTTCAGGGGGATGTTGTGCGCCTCGGCATAATCGATGGCATCTTCTCTCGATTTGATATCCCAAATCCGCCAGGGGGCGATTACATCCATCTCGGGCGCAAAGGCTTTGATGGCAAGTTCAAAGCGAACCTGGTCGTTGCCCTTTCCAGTGCAGCCATGGCAGATGGCATCCGCTCCTTCGGCTTTTGCGATTTCCACAATCCTCTTTGCGATAATGGGCCGCGCAAAGGAAGTTCCAAGAAGATAGGTGCCTTCGTACTTGGCGCCCGCCTTCAGGCAGGGCCAGATATAGTCCTCCACAAATTCCTTCTGCAAATCCTCGATATAGATTTTGCTTGCGCCCGTCTTGAGGGCCTTTTCCTCCAGGCCTTCCAGCTCATCTGCCTGGCCGACATTTCCCGATACTGCGATGACCTCACAGCCGTATGTCTCGATCAGCCAGTTCATGATGACCGAAGTATCCAGCCCGCCCGAATATGCCAGCACGACTTTTTTATACTGCTTTGCCATTTTCCTGTTCTCCTTTTTTGTATCAAAAGCTGTTCCGCTAAGATTCTTGGTTCATTATAAATCAGCCAACTCGGTTTGTCAATAAAAATACGGTAAAAATGTATTATTATTCATAAATATTCAAATATGCGGCTCTTTATACACCTCGGTCCGCTTTGCCTGCCATTTCCGGCGGCAAACAAAAAAAGCTGCCCGCAGGCAGCTTTTTTCCCCTATTCTCCAAAAAACTCGTTGAGCTTTGCCACAAGGACATCTGCATCAATCCCGTGCACACCGCAGGCCTCCTCGATGGATTCCCCCGAAGCAGCAGGGCAGCCGATGCAGTGCATTCCCGAATCCAGGAAAATTTCCGCACTATTGATATCTTTTTCCAGCACTTGCCGGATGGTCATCTCTTTTGTAATCATAGCCATACTCTCCTTATTACAGTTTCTTTTTTCATTATATCCATTTTTTCTGGAAAATCAAATAGATCAGGTCTTTTTTTGAAATTTCTCGCCGCATTTGGGGCATGTGATGAGCACTTTGCCCTTGCCCTTTGGAACGCGCACCTCCTGCCTGCACTTGGGGCACTTAAAGTGTTTATGCGTCTTGGCATCTGCCCTTGGCTTAAAGCGCAGGAAAAACCCCTTTACCCGATACCAGATGCGCAGATAAGCTGCATTTTCTTTCTGCCGCGCATAGATATTGCGGGAAAGCATGCGCCAAATGGCAACTGCAAATATGGCAAGCGCCAGAATAGAGAGAATATAGTGCCGCACCGGGATGAGGTTTATCACAATCCCAACACACAGCAAAAACAGCGTCAGCGCATCGCTTCCATAGCGCCCCTGCATAAAACGGCGAATTGCGTTCATCATTTCCTCCAGTTTTCCCTTATTGGCCAAAAGCCCACAGACCTTTTGGCACCTTTATCTATCATACAGCAAATATATGAACAAAGCAAAAACTCAACATGAAATTTCCAGCATATCCCCGCTGAATTTGGGCGCCCAGACGCGCGTTTTTCCGCCCTGCATCTTTTTTTCGAAGCGTTTTGGGGCATCCAGCTCATCCCCAAAATGCATGGGAACCAGCAGGCCCACGGAGATCTCGTGCAGGAATTCCTGCACACCATCATCCATCAGCGTTCCCAGCCTCGGGTCCACCGGAAAAAACGCCACATCCGCCCGGGGCATTTGGGGTTTTATCTGCAAAAGGGCTTGTGTAAAAGCCTCCCTCGCTTCCCTTTCCTCCTCGGGCGTATTCTCCCCAGCCCAGTGCCAGCAGTTGAGATCTCCGGCATGAAAAATCGTCTTCCCGTAAAGTTCCACCTGAAAGGAAACGCCAAGATCCGTCGAAGGGTGGGCCACAACGCGCATATCGCCCTCATAGAGGGATTCGCCGCTGGAAAGCTTTTTTGCGCATATGCCTGGCGGCGCCGGAACCGCCCGGTCGAGCACATACACCACGCGCTCATCTGCCCATTCAAAGATCCGCCTGTTAAAATGATCCCCGTGGATATGGCTCACAAAGATATACACCCGCTCATACCCTTCCAGATCTTTTTTGCAAAGATATCCCCGGCCGCCCTCCTGCTGCCCCGCCTGGGGGAATTTCCAGCAGTCGAACACCAGCAAAACATTTCCCATCTCCAGCGCAAAGCCACTTTGGTGCAAATACCTGATTTTCACCGCTATCCTCCTTTTTTTGCCTAGCCAAACATTCTAAGGGCCGTGCGCGCCCGCAGCAGATACAGGTAGCTCTCCGCCACAGGCTGCCCGGTGATGCGCTCCAGAGCCTTCTTGTAGAGAGAGATCTGCGTCTGATAGGCGCTGGCCAGCGCAATGAGCCGGTTCTCATCTGCCATATTGGATTTATAATCCACCAAAATCCACTGTCCTTCCTCTTCAAAGGCC
This sequence comes from uncultured Eubacteriales bacterium, assembly GCA_900554725.1. Classification (GTDB taxonomy): domain Bacteria; phylum Bacillota; class Clostridia; order Christensenellales; family Christensenellaceae; genus QANA01. The sequence goes on along the minus strand of USII01000010.1, from coordinate 6,978 downwards.
AAATCGATAATCCCCTGCACCATCACCTTCTCCTGGCTTCTGGCAATACCCACCTCCTGTGCCGTCACAAAAAGGCTGAAGGGCACTTCCTTTAGCACCCGGCCAGATGCGCGAATGCGGTATGCCAAATCGCTCTTCATAAAATCCAGAATCTGTGGGAAAAAGCCGCGCAGCACAGCCACTTCCTCTTCCGTGAGCAGAAGGCTGCGCACCATGCGCGCCGCCTCCTCTTCCAGGGCCTGCATGCTCTTGCTGGAAAAATCCAGGTGCTGCAAGAACAGGTGAACGAGCGTTCCCAGCCGGGCGCCGCCCGCTGCCTCTGGCCGGCTGTCCGCCGCGTGAAAGGCGGGCAGAACCTCCCCTTCGGCATCGTCCATAGCTCGAAGCGTGCTCACGCCGATTTTGACCGGGATGCGCTCTGTCTGATATTTCAAAAACGGGCGGTAAGGCGCTCTTCCGGCTTCCAGCAGGCAGGCGCGCAAATCAAAGGCCCTGCCCTCCCTCTGCTCCGCCTCCGGGCTCACGATGCGATGGAAAATGGGGATATCCTCCAGGCATTTTTCGCTGCCCTGATACCAATCCGCCATACAGGGCAGGGGCAGCAGCGCTGCCAGCACCCATTCCAAAGGGTTCTTTTTGGCGATGAGGTCATACCAGGCATAGGGCTGGCTCAATTCCCGCAGCTGTTCTTCCTGCTTTCTTATCACGCCCGAGAGAATGAGCCGCTCCCGCGCCCTGGTCATGGCCACATACAGCACGCGCAGCTCCTCGCTCTTCATCTCCTTGCTCATGACATAGGCAAAAAGCGAGCGGGTAAGCGTAGGGCGAATGGTTCTCTGTTTTTCGTTGATGATATCCGAAGCAAGGCCCAGGGAGGAATGCAACAGCACGCTCTGCTGAAGATCCTGGTTGGAAAAGCGGCTGTCCATGCGCGCCAGAATGACAACCGGGAATTCCAGTCCTTTGCTCTTGTGCACGCTCATAATGCGTATACAGCCGCTGCGGTCGCCCGCCTGGCGAAATTCGGAATAGGCCCCCTTGTTTTTATTGATTTCCTCAAGCAGCCCCACCAGCCCAAAGAGCGTGCGCTGCCTTCCGGCATAACCAAGGCAGCGCTCAAAAAACTGAGAAAAAGCCTCCTTTTTGCGCCTTCCGCCGGGCAGGGCAGCCAGGTGGGCCAGGTAGTCCGTTTCGTTTTTTAAAAGCGTGAGAAACGAAGCCAGCGAAAGGCCGCGGGAAAGCAGGCGCCACCTGCGTATTTTTCCCAAGAACGCGCGGCATTTTTCTCCCAGCGCATCCTCATACTGCGCATAGCGCGCAAAGGCATCATAGAAGCTGTGCTCCCGGTCGGCCTGGCGGATCAAGGCCATTTCCGCTTCATCGAACCCGCCGATATGGCTTTTCATCACGGAAAGCAGGGCCAAATCCGAGCCGAAGCTATCCACAAGCTTCAGCAGATTTACAAACACCTCCACCCCGATAAACTGGGTAAAGCGCCCATCGGGCGTTTCGCTATCCAGCCCATATCCGGCAAAAACCTCTGCAAAAACCTGGGTGTTTTCCTTTGTCTTTCGCAAAAGCACACAGATATCCGAAGGCGCATAGACCGGCTTTCCTTCTGGCGTTTTTTCCTCCAGCAGTTCCAGAATGCGCTTGGCCACGCTGTGCGCCTCCTTCTCCGCGGCGCTCAGCGCCTGCTCCTCGTCCTCCTGCGCATCAAACTGCGTCAGCAGAAGTTCCACTTGCCCGCCGCCTTCCCGCTTTGGGATAAGCTGCTCCAGCCCGGAGTATTCCATCTCCCCAAGCCCGCGGCTCATCAGGCGGCTCATGATAAAATTGACTGGGCGAATCACGCCGGGGGCGCTTCTGAAGTTTTCGTTCATGCGGATTAGCTGCTGGCCGGCAGCGCCCTCTTCAAATTCCCGCGTCTTTTTCAGGAAGATCAGCGGGTCGGCCAGGCGGAAACGGTAGATGCTCTGCTTGATATCGCCCACCATAAAGCGGTTATCCCCCCGGCTGATACAGGAAATAAGCGCCTCCTGAACGGGGTTGGTATCCTGATATTCATCCACAAAGATGTAATCGTAGCGCCCGCAATAGCGCTCTGCAGTCTCTTTATCCTGAAGAAGGCGATAGGCATGGGAGATCATATCGTCGTAGTCCAGCATGTGCGCTTCGCGCTTCATCTGGGCATACCGTTTCTCAAACCGGATAAGCACGCGGTGCAGGGAGCCGGCCAGGCTGCGCATATAAGCGCTTTCCTGGCGCAGCAGGGGCAGCGCCTTAGAGGGAAGCACTTCCTTTAGCTCTTTTAATATTTCCCGTTCCTTTGCCTTGAGCGCGCGCAACAGTTCTTTGCCCTCCCCTGCCGGGCTCTTGCGCTCCAGCGCGGAAATCTGAAAAGCAGATACCGCCGCGCCAAAGGCATCAAAATTCTGGTGGAGCAGGCGGGTCAGCTCCTGGGCCTGCTCCAGCTCGCGCTGGTTATTTTGCTCCTGCTTCTCGCAAAATTCATAGGTGAGCTCCAAATCCTGGCCGCGCTGCAACAGAGCGCAGAGGCGCTTCATCCCAATTTCACACCGCTCCCGCAGAATATCCAGCATCCCCTGTTCATCGAAGTTCTCTGCAGCCCCTTCCAGCCAGCCCAGCCGCTCGGCCCGGCTTGTGCAGAATTCATAGATGCGCAGCAGCATCTGCTTTAACTTATCATCCGTCCGGCCGGAATAGCGGTCCCGCAGCGAAAGAAAATCCGCATCCTCCTCTTCGTAAAACTGGGAAAAAACCTGTTCCAGCGCCTGATCTTTTAGTACATCGCCCTCCTCTTGCCCTCCCACGCGCAGGTTCTGGGGAAGGCCCAGGGCGAGAAAGTTTTCCCGTATTACGCGCGCCGCAAAGCTGTGGATGGTGCAAATATCCGCTACCTGCACATATTCCGCCTGGGCTTCCAGCCAGTACCGGCCGGACTCCTGCGCCCGCCGGGAAAGCTCTTTTCGGATGCGCTCCCGCATCTCCGCCGCCGCAAGGCTGGTATATGTCACAACCAGCATGCGCCGAATATCCGCTCCCTCTTCCACCAAAGAGACAATGCGCTTTGCAAGCACGCTGGTCTTTCCGCTGCCCGCCGCGGCGGAAACCAGCAGATTTCCCCCTCTTTGGTAAACTGCCTGGCTTTGCCGCTCAGTCAGCCTCATTTCCGCCATCGTCTCCTCCTATTTCCAGAAAAAACCGTTCTTTTTCTATCCGCTCCTTTGGGCGCACTTCATTGCCCCTATACTGCCTGTCAAACCCGCAAATGGCATGGTAATCGCAGTGGCGGCAGGGAATGTCCTCCCCCTCCCCAATCGGGTTTAGGGAAAGCTCCCCCTCGCTCATCTGTGCGGCAGCCCAGAGGATCATCTTTTTTGCATAGCCAAACAGCGCCGCCATCTGGCCAGGGCTGAAGGCATTCTCTCCCTGGGGGGTGAGCCCGTCCTTTGGCACCTTGATGCTCATGCTCTTGTTTTCCCCCTGAAAGCGCGCCGCCGCTTCGCCCTCGGCCAGAATAAAGCCGCTCATCTGAAATTTGGAAAGGCGGCTCTTTTCCTCTGCATCTTCGCCGATATAGGGCAGCTTGATTTCAAAATAGAACCCTCCTGCCGGCTGCACCTGCTTTCCCCGCGCCCTGTAATAGCTTTCCACCGCCATCAGATAGACGATGAGCTGCAAGCTCAAGCCATAGTAGACATCCGTCAGGCTGAATTTTTTAGTGCCGGTTTTATAATCCACCACGCGCACATAGGTCTTCCCATCGGAGGCGGCTTCATCTACCCGGTCGATGCGGCCGCGCAGCGTCAATCTTCCATATGGCGTGGGCAGAGAAAAAATATCCCCGCCAAAGCCCGCTTCGCTGGCTGCCACGCGCACATCCGTCCCTTCCAGCTGGCTGCGCACCGCCCGCGCCGCCATGGCCGCTTCTTCCCGCAGCCGCTTTTCGCTAAATAAAAAGCGCTTTTCGTCAAAAATCCCCCTGTTGTGCTGCTTGCGATATTTCTGCGCCGCGCCTTCCACCGCCTCTTGAAGCTGTTCATCGCTGGCCTGCGCCCAGGAGAGCTTTTGCCGGGAAAGCTGCTCGGCGATTCCATCCATCAGATCGTGCACATAGGTTCCCGCGCTGCCGGCATCCTCTTCGAATTCCCGCACTTTCTCAGGCCGGATTCCATATTCCATAAAGTGCCGATAGGAGCACTGGAAATATTGCTCTATGCGCGAAACATTGGCCGAAGGCGGGCCATACAGCCCGCGCGCCACCACCTTTCCCAGCTGGGCGGGCGCATTGTCGTACTCTATGCAGGGCAGCAAGGCAGCTAGCTTCTGCTGTTCCTGGCCAATATAGGCGGAAAGCAGCTCGCTGTGATCCTGCTCGCCATCCGCAAGCGCCCGCAGCTCTGAAGCCAGGTTATCATAGGAAGCATTTGCCGAACGCAGCGGGTTTTGCTCTGCCGCCGCTTCCTCCAGTGCCGGAAACAGGCGGTGCAGCCTGTCCACCAGGTGCGAAGCAGGGCCGTCTTTGCGGTTATATGTCACGATCAGCCGCTCCCCAGAGGCAAATGCCCGGCGCAGATAGGCCTTTTGGTCATCAAAGGCCATCTTATCTGGAAAAGCGGGCTGTGCCTTGCGCAGCTCTGCAATTTCATAATCGTTGATGATGCCGGTTCCATCCGGCGTCGCGGGCAGCGCGCCCTCGTTTGCCCCAAGCACCACTACCAGGCACTTGCGCTCAAAGATGCTGTGGGTGATATCCCCAAGCGTCACTTCATCCGTAGCCGGCGGAATGACGGAAATTTTCGCCGCTTCAAAGCCCGCTGCCAGAATCTGCCGCAGCTCTCCCGGCTCCATTTCCCCTTCCAGTGCCTGCGCCTGGGAAATGAGGCGCACCACCGCATCATAGACCTGGCGCACATACCGTGCCTCTGCCAGAAAACCCAGAGCATCCAGCTCGTCCGCCTGTTTTTCCAGCTTTTCCTGCACGCCCACTTTCTGCAAATATTCCAGCAGCAAAGCCGCAAGGTTCTGCTCTCCCATCTCCTTTTCCAGGGCGATGAGCGGCGCAAACACCCGCTGGCGCAGCGCTTCTAGCTGTTCTTCTCCCTTTAAAAATCCCTTTTTAAAGGCATGGCCCCTAAGGCCATATTCCTTCGCATGGCGCACAAGCGCCGTTTCCTCCTGCTCCTGGCACAAGAACCCGCATTTTAGATGCCCAAGCACATCCGCCAGCCGCCATCTCGCACCAGAGAGGATATCCAGCGCAGTAAGCACAAACTCCGCGGCGCTGCTCTCCATTAAAGCGCGCTTGCTCTCGAGGAAAAACGGAATCTCCGCCCGGGAAAATACATCCTGCACCAACATCGCATAATCTGAAATTCTGCCCGCCAGGACCGCAACATCCCGCATGCGCCCGCCCTGTTCGCAGGTATATTCCAAAATGCGCTGTGCAGCATATTCCACTTCCTTCCGTTTATCCGCCGCCGCCGCAATTTCCACAAACGCCGGGCGGGCGGCATGCTGCGCAGGGGGATAATGATATAAATTCCGCTGCAAAAAGCCGATTTCTCCTGCCTCATCGGCCGAAAATTCCCCAAGTTGCGGGCGCAGCCCCTCCTTTTTCGCCTGTATTTCCAGCTTTTTAACAGATTGCCACTGTTTTTGCAGAACGGCATCGTCTTTCGCTTCCATGAGCAGGCGAAAGGAGGCGGCATGCTTGGCCAGCTCTACCATCGTCTGCACCCGCAGCCTGGGCAGGATATCGAATCCAAACACGACAACATCCCTCTCCCTGATATATGCGGCCTCCCCAAGGCGCTGCTGCGCCAGTTTTTCCTGATCCCTTCCATCCAGCAGGCTTCCGCCGCAAAGCTCCAGCATTTGCTCATAAATATCCGCCAAATCCATCAGCTTTTCCGCTGTGACAGGATGCTGCTCTCTGGCCAGTTCCCGCAGCTCAGGAGCGAAAATCTGCTCACCTTTGAGCGCCGAAATCAGCTCTCCCACGCGCTCATGCAGCTGCTCATCCTCCACGCGCAGAGCGCGCAGCTGCCCAGCCTGCTTCATGGCCCGCTTTGCCAGCATGGCAACCCCTGCGCTATCCAGCGCAGGCAAAACGCGCCCGCCGCAAAGCTCCAGGATTTTGGTCGTCAGCTTTTCAAAGCTCATCACTTCCAGCTCCAAAAAGCCAGCCACCCCGCATTCGCGCAGAATCCCCGTTTCCACAAGAAAACTGGCCTGTGCAGGCACAAGAATGAGCATGGGTTTCTTTCTTTCAAGCGCCTGCCCCGCCAGGCGGTAAAGCTCAGCCTGCAGAGCATAATAGTTGTCTGAATAAATGATCTCCATCGCTTCCTCCGGTAGTCTCATTATACAATAAATCCCTCTGAAAGGCACGCCCCGTTTTGAGCTCCGCTCTCTCAAGCTGCCCGGCAAACTGCATGGAAAAGAAAAAAACACCCATCCGGCGCACGCGCCCCCAAGGTGCTTTTTCTATATCTCAATCATGTATCTTCTGTTTTTAGTTGGCTGCCTTTGCAGCCATCCGGAATTTAGCCCTTGATGAGATAATCAAGAAGCATGCTCATATCTTCCGGCTCGGAAACAACCAGCTCGACTTCGTCGATGGATGCATCCTTGAACATCTGCGTCAGCGCAATATACTGGCAAAGCTTGCTCTTCAGGTTCAGCCTATCGCCTTCAGAGGTGACCAGCTCTACGCTGCCCTTGCATTTGTTCAGAACCTCGAAAAATTTCTGCGGCTCACTGATGTTTTTAATTTTCATAGCGTTCTTACCTCCCTCTTATATTAGGCATTCTCCTGCCCACATTAGATAATTCGCCCTCTCAGGGAAAAATCCTGCTGTATTTTTCTGATTTTTTATAAAAAATTGCGAATCTGCCCGCAAAAATTCTCCTCTCGCAGTCTTTTTTCAAACCCGGCAAACGCTCCACCTC